>NZ_JAPDPE010000125.1 GCF_026283955.1 Dyella silvatica
CATGCCGAACTGACCGATAACACCACCTGGGATCTGGTCGCCGATATCGAGCGTCTGCGCGAACATCTCAGCATCCAGCGCTGGCAGGTATTCGGCGGTTCGTGGGGCTCGACCCTGGCGCTTGCCTATGCGCAAACCCACCCCGACAAAGTCACCGAACTGGTGCTGCGCGGCATCTTCATGCTGCGCCGCTGGGAGCTGGAGTGGTTCTATCAGAAGGGTTGCGACGCGCTGTATCCCGATGCCTGGGAAACCTATCTCAACGCCATACCGGAGGCCGAGCGTGGCGATTTGATGAGCGCCTACCACCGTCGCCTTACCAGCAGCGATGCCGCGACGCGTTTCGACGCCGCGCGAGCATGGTCGGTGTGGGAGGGCGCCACCAGCTATTTGCATCAGGACACCACGTCTATCGCCTCCCATGGCGAGGACGAGTTTGCCCTGGCTTTCGCGCGCATCGAATGTCATTACTTCGTGCATGGCGGCTTCTTCGAACACGACGATCAGCTGCTGCGCAATGTCGAACGTATCCGGCGGATTCCAACCGTGATCGTGCAAGGCCGCTACGACGTGGTTTGCCCTATGCGCAGTGCCTGGGATTTGCATCGGGCGTGGCCGCAGGCCGATTTGCGCGTGGTGCAGGATGCCGGTCATTCGGCCTTTGAGCCGGGCATTACGCATGAACTGATTGAGGCGACCGACCGCTTTCGCGCTTGAGTTGTTGATGCTTTAAACACGTGACAGGCTGGCGTTTGCTGGTTTGTCGCGTGGTTCCATCCTCATTACCAAGGACCATCGGCGTTGCCGTAGGGACGTTCATCCAGGGAGTTTCAATATGTTCGGTTTCCGTCACGTCAAAGCCGGTCCCAGCACGTATGTCATTCAGTACACCAATGGCAAGGCGGTTCGCGAGGGCACCGGGCTCACCTTCTGGTACTTCGCGCCGAATGCCACCTTGGTGTCGATCCCGCTGGAAAGTGTGGACGTGCCTTTCATCTTTCGAGAAGTCAGCAGCGACTTCCAGGAAGTCACCGTGCAGGGCCAGGTGACTTACCGCGTTACCGCGCCGACTACGCTTGCCAGCCTGATGAACTTCACGCTTAAGCCCAATGGCAGTTACTTGTCGGAGGACTCGACCAAGTTGCCGCAGCGCGTAGTCAATGCGGTGCAGGTGCAATTGCGCTCGATGCTGCAGGGGCAGTCCTTGCATGAGTTGCTGCGCGGCTCCGATCAATTGGTGCAGGCCGTACAGCAAGGTTTGCAGCAGCCTGAAGGTTTGCCGAGTCTGGGCCTGGGTTTGGTCAATCTGGCCATTCTTGCGGTCAAGCCCAACCCCGAAACCGCGCGTGCGTTAGAGGCTGAAGTGCGCGAACAGATTTTGAAGCGTGCTGACGATGCGACCTATGTGCGGCGTAACGCGGCAATTGAGCAAGAGCGCGCGGTTAAAGAAAACGAGCTTAAAACCGAAATTGCGGTAGAGACCAAGAAGCGCGAGATCCGCGAGACCCAGCTGGAAGCCGAGCGCGCTGTGCTGAGCAAGCGACAGGCGATCCAGGATCAGGAGATGGCGGGTCGCATTACCCTCGAACAGCAAAACAAAAACCTCACTGCCTTACGCAGCGATAACGCCAAGACCGAGGCCGACGCCAAGGCCTACGCGGTCGCTGCCACGATGAAGGCGGTGCAGGGTATCGAGCCCAAGGTGTTACAGGCATTGATGATCGGCCAGGCCGATCCCAGCGCGCTGATTGCCCAGGCCTTCCAGGGCTTGGCGGAGAACGCGGAGCGCATCGGCGAGCTGAATATTTCATCGGATTTGCTGCAGCAGCTGACCCAGAGCCGGGCCAAGCCGGCGCGAGGCTGAGGCCGGTGGAGCCGCTGAATCAGCGGATTGTGCTGGTGACCCGCAAAACGAGGCTCGAAGAATTAATCGTCCGTTTCAATACGGTCGGTCAAGCCAAGTTCTATGTTGAACATCTTGGTGCGGACTTCTCCGATTACGAAGCCGAGCACCGCACCTATGGCGAGGCGGTAAAAGCAACCGAGGAGATCTTGAACCGGCACGGCCGCGTGCAGCAGCTCGATCGCAGTTTTCTACCCAACTTCTTGTTCACGCCAGATACGCTGATCGTGGTGCTGGGTCAGGATGGTTTGGTCGCCAATACGCTCAAATACCTCAAGGGGCAGCCGGTGATAGGGGTTAATCCCGATCCGGCTCGCTGGGACGGCGTGCTGCTGCCGTTCAAGGTCAAAGATCTCGCCAAAATCGCTGCCGAGGCCATGTCCGGCAAGCGAGCGACGCGACGGATCACCATGGCAAAAGCCGTATTAAGCGATGGCCAGGAATTGCATGCATGTCTCTGCGCGCTATCAAATCCAATCGGGTGAGCGTACGGAAACGCAGTCCTCCAGTGGCTTGATTGTATCTACCGGGTTGGGTTCGACCGGTTGGTTTCGCAGCTTGTTATCCGGCGCGGCCGCTGTTGCCGGCGCTGAGCTGGAGGCGTCGGTCCAGGCCATGCGCGAGCATGGGTTTGCCTGGGACGCCGATCATTTGCAATTCACGGTGCGAGAACCCTTTCCCAGCCGCACTACCCAGGCTACGTTGGTCTTCGGGCAGGTAACGGCCACACAGCCGCTCAAGCTGGTATCGCAGATGGCCGGCTACGGAGTGATCTTCAGCGATGGCATCGAAGCCGATTTTCTTGAATTCAATGCTGGCATGGTGGCCACCATCGGGCTAAGCGATCGATACGGTTCACTGATGCACTGAAGCTGTGCATGCCCGCATCGACGATGGTGGATCACCGCTACCGCAGCATCGGTATGGCTGATTTATTCCGCGCTGGGCAATTGCTTGGTGCCGAAGATCTTGTCGCCGGCATCGCCAAGGCCGGGCAAAATGTAACCGTGCTCGTTGAGTCGTTGGTCGATCGACGCGGTGTAAATCTCGATGTCCGGATGCACGGCGACAATCCGTTCGATGCCTTCCGGCGCGGCCACCAGAAACAGCCCCTTGATGCGTTTGCAGCCAGCGGCTTTGAGCATGTCCACGGTAGCGATCAAGGTGCCGGCAGTGGCCAGCATCGGATCGACGATCAGCGCGATGCGCTCATCCATGCGGCCGCTGAGTTTCTCGTAGTAGGCGATCGGCTTGAGCGTGACTTCATCGCGCTGCACCCCCACCACGCTGACCTTGGCTGCGGGAATCATATCCAGCACGCCCGGCAGCATGCCCAGGCCAGCACGCAGAATCGGCACGATGGTGATCTTCTTGCCCTTGATCTGCTGTATATCCAGCGGGCCCGCCCAGCCCTCGATGCGTTGCTCGATAGTCTCCAGATCCTTGGTGGCTTCGTAGGTGAGCAGGGCGGCGACTTCAGAGGCGAGCTCGCGAAATTCTTTGGTGCTGATCTGGGCGCGACGCATCAATCCCAGCTTGTGCTGGATTAGCGGATGACGGACTTCGACGATTTTCATGGCGGGGCCGGTAATCGAGACAGGCCAGATTGTGACGCAGCCCTAGTGCGATGGGCGAGCAATGCTTGGTGAAAAGGTGAACGGGGTGCCGAGGACAAGCCAAGGCGCGGCACCCCGTCTAAGCCGCTGACGCCAGCTTATGGCGTGGCAGGGGAGGCTTTGAGGCAGTTGCTCATAAAGGTCTTGCGTGCGTCGCCTGCCAGTGCCTTGGTCTTGGCATCGGCGTTACAGCTTTTCATTCTTTCTTGTGGTGTCTGCTTGGCAGCGGTGGCATCGGCAGCAGCGGGTGCGGCCGGGCTCTCGCCCTTCATGCAGGCACTCATGACGGCTTTGTGATCGGCGCCTTTGTGGCCCGCGGCCTGCTTGTTGCATTCACCCATGCGCTGTTGCGATGAGCTCATGGTTTTCGTTGCAGCGGGTGCTGCGGTGCTGGCGGCTTGCGGTGAGGCAAAGGCCGTCGTGGCAGCAAATGCCAGCATGGCGCTGACGGCAATCAGGCTGAAACGCATAGACATGACAGATACCCTCCTGGATGGACCGGCGACTGCCGGTGGGGCTAAGTCTATGCTGGCTTGCGTGATTCGCGTTAGGGGTGGGGTCTATGCGCTGGGCGGGCAATTTACCAGCGATGCACATTGCGTTACGCCGGCAGAAAGCTTGGGCGTTCAAGCCAGAGCATCCGTGCCGTCACGCCGCTGTTTCGTCAGCTTGGCGTCATAAGGCCCCATCAACCGCTGCTTGATGGGGCCATTGAGCAGAACGGCTTAAGCCGCCTCAGCCTTGAGCTTGCGTGGTCCATGCAGCAGTGCTTTGCGCAGGTGCTCTATCACCAGGTCGACCTCGGCGCTGGTGACATTGAAATGCGGGGTGAAGCGCAGCGAATTGGTGCCGCCGTGGATCACGCCGATACCACGCTCACGCATGTATTCCTCGGTGGAGTTGGCGCCGTAACACTTGAATTCCGGCGACAGCTCACAAGAGAACAACAGGCCGGTGCCCTGCACTTTAGTGATGAGGCCGCCCAGCTCGTTCTTCAGCCCATTGAGTTTGTCGACAAACTCTTTACCGCGCTCACGGATATTGCTGCGCACCGCATCGCTGAGCTGATCGAGGGTGGCCAGCGCTACGTCGAGCGCGCGCGGGTTCGCTGTCATGGTGTTGCCGTAAATACCCTTGCGATAAAGCGCGGCGGTACGCTCGCTCACCGCCAGCACCGACAGCGGGTATTGCCCGGCATTGAGCGCCTTGGAGAAGGTCTCCATGTCTGGCGCGGGCAGTTTTTCGAAGCCCGGATAATCGATCAACGAAAGCACCCCATGTGCACGCAGGCCGGCCTGGATCGAGTCGATCAACAGCAAGGTGCCATGAGCTTCGGTGAGCGCGCGTGCGGCCTTGTAAAACTCCGGCGTCACCGCGCGGCCCGGGTCGCCTTCGCCCATCACCGGCTCAAGAAACATCGCCTCAATAAACCAGCCGTGTTTGTCGGCATCGGCAAAGACCGCTTCGAGCTGGCTAATGTCGTAGGGGGCCACGGTGATCAGCGTGTCTTCATGGCGATAGCTGGCCAAGTGCTGCTGATAGGTTTTGCGGGTGGAGTCCGAATACAACGCCGGTTTGTCAGTGCGGCCGTGGAAGGCGCCCTTGACGGCGAGACGCTTGATGCTGCGGCCCGCATAGCGGCCGCCAGCGTCGGTCATGATTTTCGCGTTGACGTCAGCAATACGGCAGGCCAGCGACACTGACTCCGAACCGGAGTTGAGGCACAGGTAACGCGCATACGGGTTGCGGCTGCGCAGGTCGCCTTCGCGGTTGCGGCCGAGTTCTTTATCCAGCGCGCGGGTAAAGCGCAGCTGCGAGACGCTGGGCGTCATCACGTTGGCCATCACCTGCGGCTGGCTCATCGCGTTTTGAATCGCTTCATCGTTGTGGCCGAAGCCGAGCATGCCGTAGCCGCCGTTATCGTGAATGACCGAACCCTTGAGGGTGACCACCCACGGTCCGCGTGCCGCGGCGGGCAAGTAATGATTTACCGCATCGTCGGGATAGAAATTAACGAAACCGGCTTGCGCCTGCGCCATCTGCTCGACTTCGTCCAGCTTGAGAAAATCGCTCAGATCCGCGCGCAACGAACGGTGCCGGGCCAGCGCCTCGCCGATGACCTGGGTTAACTGGGGATAGCTCTTGGCGAAGCGTTCGATGGATGCGTCATCCATGCCGGTGGTGCGCGGCGTACCGCCAAATTCACGCAGTTCGCGCAACTGTTCGATGACACCCATGATGGCTCTCCTAAAGTCTGCATGTCTGTCGCTCCGGTGGGGCCGGCGCGAACGTTATGTTTTAGCGATACATGCGGGAAACGCGCCCCGACGGCGTTTCTCGGGCCTGTTTGTTCAGGCGGGTCGTGCATCAGACCTGTGGGGGCTAAGGATGCATCGACGATGGCACTGAGGATAGCTCGCCTGCGTCGCCTCCGGTACCCCCGGGTGACGGATGTCACCCCCTCTGGCTGACGCTGGCGACTGCGTGCAAACCCTTGCCACGCCTAGTATGGCGGCCACGGAGGGAACACCATGTCAACCTATATTGCACCTGTCGCCCGGCTTGCCGGGGCGGTCAAACACTACGGCTCGCTCACCGCTCTCGATGGCCTGGATCTCATGCTGCATCGCGGCGAAATGCTGGCTTTGCTGGGACCTAACGGGGCCGGCAAAAGCACCGCGATCGGCTTGCTGCTCGGCTTGATTCGCGCCGATGCGGGTACGGTCGAGCTGTTTGGAGCGGACCCACAGCAACTGATGGCGCGCCGCCGCATCGGCGTGATGTTGCAGGCAGCCAGCCTGCCGCACACCTTGCATGTCGGTGAGTTATTGCGATTGACCGCAAGCTATTACCCAGCGCCGCGCACGCTGCATGAAAGCGCCGAGTTGGCTGGCATTGTGGATCTGCTCAAACGCCCTTACGGCAAGCTCTCCGGAGGGCAACAGCGGCGCGTACAGTTTGCGATGGCGTTGTGCGGCCGTCCCGAATTGCTGTTTCTGGACGAGCCGACCGTGGGCATGGATATCGAGGCACGGCAGAAACTATGGGCGACGATCCGCCAACTGGTAGCCGAGGGTTGCGCGGTGGTGCTCACCACCCATTACCTGGAAGAAGCCGAAGCGCTGGCCGATCGTGTCTGTGTGATGGCACGCGGCAAGATCATCAGCGAAGGCAGCGTGGATGAATTGCGTGCGCGGGTCTCCTTGAAACGTGTGCGCTGCATGACCCGACTCGACACACAGGCCGTCAGCAGCTGGCCGGAAGTGGTCGAGGCACGCCAGGAGGGCGAACGGTTATGGATGTCTACCGATGCCGCCGAAGCATTGGTGCGTCGTCTGCTGCACGCCGATGCGCAACTCAGCGAACTGGAAGTACAGCGCGCCGGCCTGGCCGAAGCTTTCACCGAACTCACCCGCGAGACCGAGCATTCGGTCAGCGACCAACGCGAGGCTGCCTGATGAATACCCTGGTTTCCACCCTCGATTCGAGCCGCCCCATGAACGGCATGTCGTCGCGCCGCGTCTGGGCTGCGTATGTTGAAGAAGCCCGCAGCGAATGTTTGCGCTATCTGCGCAACCCGGGGTTTCTATTGCCGACGTTGTTGTTTCCGTCGGTGTTCTATTTAATGTTTGGCATTTTTCTGGGGCACGCCAACGGGCCGGATGCACCCCGTTATCTGTTGGCTTCATATGGCACCTTCGGCGTGATGGCGCCCGGCTTGTTTGGCTTCGGCGTATCGCTGGCATTAGAACGCGATACCGGCCTGCTGACGCTTAAGCGCGCCTTGCCCATGCCGGCTGGAGCCTATCTACTGGGCAAGATGATCATGGCCATGATGGTGGCAGCCATCGTGGCGATGTTGTTACTCAGCATGGCGACCTTTCTCGCCCATGCCTCGCTGAGCTTCTCGCAGATGTTGTCGCTGTTTGGCACCGATCTGTTCGGCGTGCTGCCGTTCTGTGGCCTCGGCTTGCTGTTGGGCACCTTGATCAAGGGGCAGGGCGCACCGGGGCTGGTCAATATGATTTACCTGCCGATGGCGTTTCTATCCGGGCTGTGGTTTCCGCTCTCGATGATGCCGGCGCTGATTCAGCAACTGGCACCGGTATGGCCGAGCTATCACCTCAACCAACTCGCGCTCAGTGCGGTCGGCCTGGGGCAAACCGCGGTATGGCCACATGTGCTGGTGCTTTGCGCTTACACCGTGGCGTTTGTCTGGTGGGCTGCGCGCCGCTTGCGTCGGTACGGCTGAGGGGTAGCATGCGGACGATGAACACCCTATTGAAATTAATCTTTTCATGGTTCACCCCGGCAGCGGATTCCGAGATCGCCGCCAATCTGCGCCGGGGCAAGTCCCCGTGGGTCGATGCGGTGCATTTATTGTGGTCGGGATGGGTGTTCATCACGCCGGCGTTCGGCGAGCATTACAGCTGGCGTTGGGGACTGCTGACCCTGCTCTCTTATCCGCTGTTCTTGCTTTTATACGCCAAGACTTTTTTCGCATCGCGGCGCACCTCAAAGCGCTACGCGTTCGCCTTGGCCGCTTTGGGGTTGGCACTGCTGCCCTGGTATCCCAGTGGGGTCAGTTATTTCATCTTCGGCTGTGTATTGTTGCGTGACTGCCGGGTCAGCCTTCGTCGATACCTGTTTCAATTGGCGCTGCTCAATAGTTGTTTTCTCGCCGTGGCGGCGCTGGTGGGTTACCCATGGCAAATGCTGGTGATGATGCCGTTCTTGACCTTTGTTATCGGCACGATCGTCACCGTGGAGCGAGCGAACGAAGAGAAAGAGGCCGCCTTGCAGCTTTCGCACGACGAGGTGCGTCGGCTTGCCGCCACGGCCGAGCGTGAACGGATTGGCCGCGACCTGCATGATTTGCTCGGGCATACCTTGTCGTTGATAACGCTCAAGCTGGAACTATCGCGCAAGCTATTCGACCGCGATGCCGAAGCGGCCCGGCGCGAAGTGGAAGAGGCCGAAAAAGTGGCGCGGCATGCCTTGGCCGAAGTGCGTTCCGCGGTCACCGGCATTCGTGCCACCGATCTGGCCGCAGAGCTGGCCTCGGTGCGCCTGCTGCTGGAATCCTCCAGCGTGCATCTGGACTACCAACTGCCGTCGATGAGTCTGCCGGTAGAGATCGAGCGCGGCCTGTCGTTAATCATGCGCGAGGCCGCTACGAATATCGCGCGGCATGCGCAGGCCGGCCAGGCAAGCATGATCGTGAGCGTCGACGCAGGCCAGGTGCAGTTGCAAATTACCGACAACGGCCGCGGTGGTATCGATGAGGATGGCAACGGATTATCCGGCATGCGTGAGCGGGCCCGTGCCATGGGGGGGCGCCTGAGCATTGATTCGCCGCGCGGACACGGAACCCGGTTAATCGTCACGCTGCCGTCGCCGCAGCCGTTGGCGCGATCGATGTTTGCGGCACCGGTATCAGATGCCGCTGTCAGCGACACGCGGCCGTTGCCGCTGGTGACGCACGATCCGCACGCCGTATGAATCGACACTTTTCCATCCGCCCTGATTCGCTGCCCGGTCAGCTGCGTTCGCCGATGTATCTGCGCTGGCAAGTGGTGGTGTCGCAGCTGTGGCTGATGGCTTTGTTGCCATCATGGCGGCACTGGTTGACCGGTCTGGCTTTGATTGCCTTGCTGATCGTGCTGATGTCGCTTTATCTGCGGGTGCCGGTCTGGTTGATGCTGCTGGTGTTGATGGGCTCCATCCTGTCGGGTATCAGTCATTTTCTTTACCTGCGCAACCTGCGCAAAGACGCCGAGTTGCGGCTATCGCAGGAGGAAGTTCGCCGCCTGGCGGTGTTGGCCGAGCGCGAGCGGATTGGCCGCGATCTGCATGATTTGCCCGGGCATACCTGGTCGCTGGTGGCGCTGAAATCGGAGCTGGCGCGGCGACTCGCCTTGAGCGATCCACCGCGCGCGCAACAAGACATGGAGGAGGTCGAGCGGGTGGTCCGGCATGCCTTGGGCGAAGTGCGCGCCGCGGTGACCGGCATGCTGCGTGGCGATCTTGCTACGGAGCTGGTTCCCGCGCGGCTGATGCTGGAGGCCTGCCATATGACGTTCGAGGACGACATGCCTGCAACGCTGGTCTTGCCTGCGGCGGTCGAGGCTCCGCTTGCGCTGGTATTGCGCGAGGCCATGACCAAGATTCATCGTCACGCACGCGCTAGCGCGGCAAGCGTGCAGTTTTCCATTGAAGGAGCCAGATTCGGGATGTGCATTAGAGATAACGGTTGTGGCGGCGTGGAAGCCCACGGCAATGGCATCAGCGGCATGCGCGAGCGGATTCGTGCATTGCAGGGCACGCTGGATATCGATTCGCCCTCACGCCGAGGCAGCTTGCCGCGCATCAGTGTGCCGCTGTCAGAGTCTTCATCAAGCTTTGTAGTCGTCCCATCGGTAATGCTGTCTGCCAACCGGAGCGCCGCATGATTCGGGTATTGCTAGCTGAAGACCAGGCGATGGTGCGCGGTGCCTTGTCGGCCTTGCTGAATCTGGAATCGGATATCGAAGTGCTGGGCACCGCCGCCGATGGCGAGACCGCCTGGCGTGAATTACAGCGGCTTAAGCCCGACGTGCTGGTTACCGATATTGAAATGCCTGGTTTGACCGGGCTGGAACTGGCGCAGCGTATTCAACGCCAGGAACTGCCGATCAAGGTGATCATCGTCACTACGTTTGCCCGGCCGGGTTTTTTGCGGCGCGCACTGGATAGCGGCGTATCAGGCTATTTATTGAAGGACGCACCCGCCGAGAATCTGGCCGAGGCCTTGCGTACGGTGCAGCGCGGCGGTCGTTCGATTGATCCGCAACTGGCGCTGGAGGCATGGTCGGAGGCCGACCCGTTGAACGATCGTGAGCGCCAAGTATTACGGCTGGCAGGTGAGGGGATGTCGGCCAGCGATATCGCGACCCACTTCAATCTTTCGCATGGCACGGTGCGTAATTATCTTTCCGAGGCCATCGGCAAACTCGGCGTGGCCAATCGCATCGAGGCGTATCGATTAGCACGGCAAAAGGGCTGGCTATAACGACGCGTAATGCAGCGCCTCTTTGTCTATTCGTCTAATCAAAGGGGCATCATGAATCGCCATTTGTCACTGTCGTCCGTCTCGGCTCGGTTGAGCCGGGGCTTTGCCAGCGCGTGCTTGCTAACTTGTTTTACGGCGCAGGCATATGCGCAAACTGATGCCGCAAACGTCACCGTCGACTTCACCCAGCCCGGTATGCCGACCTCGCCATGGTCGCTGGGTGCAACGATCTCTACCTATGCCGATGGCGGTAGCAATCTCATCAAAGGTGCCAGCCAGCCGCTGTGGCAACAGTACCTGCAGGATCTGGGGCCGCTGGTCTGGCGAATTCCGTTGTACTACCACGCGGGGCAGGTGGGTTCGGCGGCGGCCTACATCCATGGTGGCAATGAGGGTGAAGCTTATATTCGCGGGATCAAGGCGATCGGTGGCATGCCGATGATCGCGGTGGGCGGCAGTACCAACGATAACGACATCCAGGCCTCGGACGCCTCCAATCTGGTGCACTTCTTCAATGATGCTGGCGGCCAACATGGTGGCCCCGTCGATGGCTACATCGTTGGCAACGAACCGGATAACGGCTTTGGTCTTGGCAACTATATCTACGGCGGCAACGGCAGTTCGGGCTTTCACGCCATTGTCGCGGGCCTGCGTCAGGCGACGACGCGACCGTTACTTATCGCCGGCCCGGCATTTACGGCTTGGGCCAGTTATAAGTACAGCGACTTCCAGACATTTTTCGCCGCCGCCAATACCGATGTCGACATCGTGGATTTCCACAAATACGGCGATGGTAAGCTCACCGACAATCTGCAGCTGACGTCGGAATATGAGGACGGCGTCAACTGGCTGCGGCAACAGGTTGCACTGAGCTTCGGCAGTCGCGCCAGTCAGGTCGGTGTGCAGGTGGGCGAGTTCAATTACAACTCGTTTTATGATTCGTCGTGGCGCAATGCGTTTTACACCTCCGTAAATCTTGTGCACACCGCCTCGGTCATCGGCCATGTGCTGCGTGCCGGCGGCAACGCCTATCAGTACTCCGATAACAATGGCCCGCTGGGTTTAATTACGGATGGCACCTCAAACCACGATCAGCCGCAGAGCCAGAACATTCGCCTTCCTGCGTATTGGGGCATGTCGGCCTGGAGTGGCGGTGCCTGGACGCGCCGCTTCGGCAGCGTGATGGTGGCGGCATCGACACAGCTGCCGGATGTCGAAGTGTTTGCTACGGATAACGCCAAGAAAATTATCCTGATCAATAAGTCGGTCGATACGGATCGTCATGCGACCCTGACCTTGATCGGCAAAGACAGTGGGACCTACTCCGCGTGGGAATATGTGCGCGGCATGGATCCGAGTGCGTTTTCCACGGGGCCTCAATTTCAGCCACCGGTAAACATCGTATCGAATATGCCATTTGCCCAAGGCAGCCTCGGCATCGACTTGCCATGGATGAGTGTGGTGGTTATCACCGTGGATTGAGGCGAGGTGCCGCCCAACGGGCCGTACCCGAACGGCCGCCCCATGCCAGCCATGTTGGGTATCCATGGCTGATGCGTTCGCGCTTGGCGGGAGTGGAATCCATCCGCTCGAACTGACAGCAATCCCTTGCTTGCATGGGAGCAAGGGGTAAAAGCTGGCGGTAGGCAGGTGGCGGCCTTCTTTATTTGCAGGCGGTCATCAATGCCTTGGGAGGTCGGCGCCCTGGGCACGGGATGGGGCCGATAGCTGTTATCGATCGGGGCAACCCTCCCGGCTACCTTCCACGCATATACAATCCGCCACTGCCAACAGGCGGGTTGGTTCAATGCGATGGGGAAAGGGATATGCCGCATCCGCGGGGGCTCATGATGCTGTTGGTGTTGCTGCTTGGGCTGGCTGCCTGCAGCCGGCCGAGCGTACCGCTGACCCACGATGCCTACGTCTGGCAGCGGCAATGGAGCCCCTCGCTGACCTTTGCGCTCCACCAAAGCGCTGACCTGGTACGGGACTGGCGCGTGCTGGCGGCGCAGACCGATGCGAATGGCCAGCTGCGTACGGTGACGATCGATCGCGCCGCACTGGCCGCGACCGGGCGTCCGGTCATCCTGGTGGTCCGTATCGACGGGCAACTGGTGCAATGGGATGAGGATGCCCTGATCGCCCAGATTCTTGCGCTTCGCCAGGGGGCGGGAGACATCGCCGGGATCGAGATCGACCACGACTGCGGCACGGCGCGGTTGCCTGCCTATGCCCATTTTCTCGGCCGGCTGAAGCAGTCGCTCGGTACGCTGCCGCTTTCCATTACGGCGCTGCCTGCATGGCTGTCCTCAGGCGATCTGGATGCGGTGCTCGCTGCAGCGGATGAGGCTGTGTTGCAAGTTCATGCCGTGCAATCGCCGCGGGCCGGCCTGTTCGATGTGGCCTTGGCACGGCAATGGATCGAGATGTTCGCCGAGCGCAGCAAAAAGTCATTCCGGGTGGCCTTGCCCAATTACGGCTCCAAGGTGAGCTGGGATACCGATGGCCGTTTGCTCGCGGTTGAAAGCGAGGCCCCGGCCTTGTCCGCCGGCGCCCAATCGCGTGAGTTGGCCGCCGCCCCGCGTGAAGTGGCGCGCTTGCTAAGTCTGCTTGATGACGACACGCCTCGACATTTGGCAGGCATTGTCTGGTTTCGCTTGCCGACGGCGGACGATGTACGCAGCTGGAGCCTGCCCACCTGGCGAGCGGTGATTCAGCGGCGGCCATTGGCCGCGCAAGTGACGGCCATGGCGCAGCCCGGCATGGTGGCTGGCGCGCTGGATGTGCTTTTGCGCAATGACGGCGAGGTCGATGTATCGCTACCCGCTACGCTGGCATTGCCGCCTGATTGCGCTATCGCCGATGGCATCAATGGTTACCAGCTCGATCGTCGCAGTGACGGCCTCTATCTCAAACGCAAGCAGGATGGCTGGCTGCGTTCGCATCGCCAGCGCCCAGTGGGCTGGATGCGTTGTACTTCGTCAAACGTGGATATTCATGTCGCGAATTAAGCAAGCAATCGTCCGAAAGGCGATGGTCGGCGTCGGCCTGTTAGTGCTTACCACGGCGGTGGTCATGGCCTGTGGCGGCTTTTTTCCCACTGCGATGCTTAGCGATCGTGCAGGCGCCTTGCGTGGCACGCCTGCAAACACGTTCGTCTATGAAGTGACGCATTTGTTGCCGGCGAACGCAGCATGGAAGCTGGCCGAGCCGCTCGTGGCGAACAGCGATGGCGACGCCGATCAGGCCGCACAGGGCGCGGCCAAAAGGCTTGGCATCAGCCAGCAGCAAGCCGAACAGGTTGCTGAGCTGCGCAAATCATCCGATTCGGGCATTCAGGGTTATCAGCGCGGCAAGGACTTGCCGGAGGATCTGCGCCTGTATACCGCTGCAGCGATCGACAACGAACTTGCGCAGCGCGACCTGACCGGCGATACCTGCGACATCGACAACGCATTACCGATACGCAAGACCGCGTTCCAGGCTTGTACCCAGCCACATGTCGAGGCGAGTTCTCGCGCCAACGCGTATTTTGCCGCGGTGCTTGCCTTGCCACCCGAACAGGCGCAGCTGCGTTCGGTATGGGCGGCCTACATGCTTGGCAGCTGGCATGGGTATCAGGCGATGCATGCCGAGCTGGATGAAGACCAGCGCAAGCAAGCGCGCGAAACCGCAAACAGGTTCTTTGAACTGGCCCGGGCGCGGGCCATCGCTGGAGCCTCTGATACGCAAGGCCTGGCCATAGCAAGTCTTGGCGAGCAAGCCAGGCTGTATCTGTATAACGGTGCGACGTATTGCAGTTGGGGCGATCTGTATAACGGCAACGATTGTGCTGATGGCATTGCTCCGGCCGATCTGAAACAAGCGATTGCCCTGTATGCGCAACAGGCGGCGAATAGTTCCGACAGCGGAGTGCAGTCGCTACGGGTAATCGCCAGTTGGGCGCTGAAAGATCGCGCGCGTGTCGATGCGCTGATCGATGATCCCTTGGCGCAGCGTCTGTTGGTGGTCTATGCGCTGGCCCGGGTGGGAGATATCAGGGAAGGCGATACCTATAGCAGCGACGAATACTCGGGGCTGGATGTGGCCGTCGGTAGCAAAGGTGTCAAGCTCAACCCGCTGCTGGCGACCTTGATCGAGGCTTTGCAGGCGCATGGTTGGGTGCATGGCGCGGGCGCGGATCGTCTGGCGGCCTTAGCCTATCGCACCGGGCGCTACGATCTGGCCGCGCAAATGGTGGACAAGCAGACCACGCCGCTGGCGAGCTGGGTGCGCGCCAAACTGGCCTTGCAAAAGGGCGATCTGGCGGCGGCCACGGCGGCCTACGCCGATGCGGTCAAGGCGTTTCCGGTTCAGGCGGCCGACCTGGATTCGGTCGACGCAACTAATGTCAGTCTGGCTCGCGGCGAGCGCGGTGTGCTGGCGGTGGCGCGAGGCGAGTACGTCGAAGCGCTGGGTTACCTGTGTGATGCCGAGTTAGGTCATTCCGCGGGAGGGGAGGATTACTATGGGGACCGCGACTACGACGGTGACGTGACTTATCTGGCGGAACGCGTCTTGACCGCCGATGAGTTGAAATCCTTTATCGATGGCCGCGCCTCCGCTAAAGGCTTGTCCGCCGAAGCCACGGCATTGAACGCCTCACTGCGAAACATGCTGGCACGGCGGTTGATGCGAGAGGGCCGCTATGACGAGGCCATGCCGTATTTTCCGGATATCACGGACCGTGCTTCGCCGGTCAAGCTCAGTCAGCCAAGCGATCAGGGGGCTCGCAAATCGGCGGCGGATTTTGCCGCGGCCATGAAGAGCGCCGAAGGGGCCTGGCGCAATACGGACAAGGCGCACTATCTGTTCGTTGCTGCGCAAATCGCTCACGACCAAGGCGACAGCATTCTGGGTTATGACGACTACCGCAACGAAGCGTTCAACAGGTATATGGACGACGCCAGCGGCGAGCAGCCTTATTGGGGAGGCGATGAGGCCAAGCGTTTGCAAGCCAGTGGCGGCATG
>NZ_JAPDPE010000126.1 GCF_026283955.1 Dyella silvatica
CGGCGGCGGCCATGCGGATGGTTCCCGCCCTGCCCTCTGGCGCGCAAGGCGAGGCGAATCAGGCCGGCTTGTGCTCGGCGCGGCCCAGCCACCAGGCCATGGCGGCACCGGCAAGCAGCCAGCCGATAAGTTGGGTGGCCAGTGCGGCCAGGGTGAAGTCGAGTGGAAAGCGGTACCAGTTCCAGTACGGCACCATGGCGCTCAGCCAGGCAAATAGGGCCACTGCGGCGGCAATGCCGATACGGCGGGCAAAGCTGAAGGCCGCCAGCCCCATCACAAAGGCCAGCGCAAGCGCGGACAAGGTGTCAGAAGCCCATTGGCGGCCCAGTTGCGGCCCCATCTGGGTCAGGTCGTCGCCTTGCGGCAGGTAGACCACCCAGGCATAGGGCGAGGCCTTGGCTTTTTCGGCATAGGCATGCACGGCGGCCGGGTCGCTCATTTTTTCGGGCGCCAGCGACGGCAGCATATACACCCCGCTTTGCATGCCCAGCCCCTGCTGCAGGCTAGTGAGCACGGTGTCTTCGGCCACCGGCAGTTTCATGCCGATGCTGCCCAGCCCCAGCAGCATGTGGGCGACCGCGCCCCAGACAAACATCAAGATACCGCCGATCAAACCTGCGATGAGCACACGCATGATTCGCCCTCCCCGGTTCCAACCTCGTTGGTGAGGCGAATCTATGCCTGCGGCTTGAGCGCTCGCAAGGGCGCTCGCAGCAGTGTCGATAAAGGCCGCTGAGGCGGTTTAAATACGTCGCGCAACGGCCATCGGCAGCGACACCACATGCTGCATTTCCGGCGCGTCCCACAGGGCCGGGTTATCCAGATAGGCCAAGGCGAACGCATGGGCGTCATCGCCCCAGAACAGACGGCCATCCAGCGACAGCGTCGGTACGCCAAAGACGCCTTCGGCCAGGGCCGCGTCATAGTTAGCCTTGAGTTGCGCCTTGACCGCGGGGTCGGCAATAGCGCCAGCGATATCGGCGATACCCAGCCGCGCCGCCAGCGGCGCCAGCGCTTCGGCGCTGTCACCTGCCCGGCCTTGCGCCCAGATCCACTCGAAGATCGCATCGACCGCCGCTACGCTGCTACCAGCGGCAATACACAAACGCAACGCAGCGATCGGATTGAACGGATGCGCCGGTGGAAAGCGCAGTGGCTGCCGTGCCTGTTGCGCTCGCCACACTACATATCGATAAGAGAACTCGCGTTTGCTGGGAATTTCAGCCGGCCCTTTGTGGCCGTAGTGATCGAGCAGGCCCGCGAACACGATGGGCCGCAGCGTCACCGGCTGCGATGCGGCCAACGCTTTTACCTTGGGCCAGTGCAGCCAGGCAAAGGGCGAAATAAAGTCGAAGTACCAAACGATGGACATGGCATGACCTCAAAGACCGCGGGGGAGATCTTAATTACTTGGCGCGCGCCTGCCGCCGCGCCTGACGCAGGCTTACTAGTTTTTCGCGCAGTTTAAGTTCCAGTCCGCGCTCGACCGGCTCGTAGAACACGGTGCCATCCAAAGCGTCGGGCAGACATTGCTGGTCGAGCGCGATACCGCCTTCGGCATCGTGGTCGTACTGATAGCTTTTGCCATAACCAAGACCTTTCATCAGCTTGGTCGGCGCATTGCGCAAATGCATCGGCACATCGAGGGTGCCGGTTTCGCGGATCACCGCACGCGCCTGGTTATAGGCCACATAGGCGGCGTTGCTCTTGGGCGCAATCGCCAGCCAGATCGCCAGCTGCGCCAGCCCCAGCTCGCCCTCGGGGCTGCCGAGCCGCTCGTAGGTATCCCAGGCATCCAGTGCCATGCGGGTCATGCGTCGCGCCAGATACAGCGGATCGACGCCGCCATCGAGCATGCGGCTCAGCCAATACACCGCCGCATCGGGATCGGACGAACGCACGGATTTATGCAGTGCGGAGATCTGGTCGTAGAACTGCTCGCCGCCTTTGTCGAAACGACGGGTGCGGTCGGCCAGCACCTGGGTCAGCGTGGCCTCGTCGATGTGCCGTTGTTCGGTACCGTTGTCGTCGGCCAGCTCGGCGGCGATTTCCAGCAAGGTCAGTGCGCGGCGCACATCGCCATCGGCGGCCTGGGCAATCATCCGCAGCGATTCGCCGGCCACTTGCAAGTTCAACTCGCCCAGCCCGCGCTGATCATCGGCCAGGGCGCGTTGCAAGGCGGCGACGATGTCATCGATCGACACCGATTCCAGCACGTGTACGCGGCAGCGTGACAGCAACGCCGAGTTCAATTCGAACGAGGGGTTTTCGGTGGTGGCACCGATAAAAATGATGATGCCTTTTTCGATATGCGGCAAAAAGGCATCTTGCTGGGTCTTGTTGAAGCGATGCACCTCGTCGACAAACAACACGGTGCGACGCCCGTGGGCGAAATTGGCCTCGGCTTCGGCCAGCGCCTTGCGCACCTCGGGCAAGCCGGACAGCACCGCCGAGACGGCGCGGAATTCGGCATCGGCATAACGGGCCACCAGCAGCGCCAGCGTGGTCTTGCCGCAACCGGGCGGCCCCCACAGCACCATCGAATGCACCCGGCCGGCTTCCAGCGCGCGGCGCAGCGCCTTGCCCGGCGCCAGCACACGGTGCTGACCGACGATTTCATCGAGACTGCGCGGACGCATGCGCTCGGCCAGTGGCTTCAGCTCGTCCGATTCAGAGCCAAACAAGCCCTGGCTTTGGGGATTCAGTGTGTCGCGGCGTGGCATCGGCAAATGATACGGCATGTCTCCGCAGCGGATGGGGCACGCCAGCGAAGCTCGCCGTGGATGCCGGTCGCTTTTTCAGCGCGACCGAGGTTGACTCGACGTTGTCGTCACATCGCAGGGCTTACAGATAGCGGCATGTTGCAGGGGCGGCGGCAGCTCGCCGGGGGCTTGCCCATGGCAGGGGTCGGTGGGCTCTCGCAGGGCATGCCGGTATCGGCATAACACGTACAACGGCCGCCCTATGCCGCGCCCCGACAGTGACCTGCGGCACTGCCGCAAAGTTGCCCGGCTTATCCATACTCGCTAGCCCTTTGATGAAAGCGAGCCACCTTCGGACGCGCATGTGAATCGGCCACATTCAAACTCCGGCCAGCGGGGAAGCGCCACCTCGGACAGCCCGTTCACCGACGTCACGTTCTGGTGTGCCGGTGATCTGTGGATTGATCTGTCGCGGCATCGCCTGGAGCGCCTGGGCGAACGCGTGCCGTTGCCAGAGATCCCTTTGGGCGTGCTGTTTTACCTGTGGGAGCGGCGCGGGCAACCGGTGACGCGCAGCGAGCTGCACGCACGCTTCTGGGCCGCGCAGGAGCAGGATAGTTTCGAGCGCAAGCTGCATACCACCATGCGCAAACTGCGCCAGGCGATTGACGATGACGCCCGCAGCCCACGCCTGATCGAGAGCATGGATGGCGGTGCTTATCGTTGGATCGGACCGCATCCTCAGCCGGTCAGGAGCAAGCGAGGCGGCGACGCTTTCGGGGCGGCTGATGGCGATGAATCAGCACCGTCGATCCCAGCCATCATGCTGGTGCGTTCATCGCGCTGGGCCACGCTTGCCGTGCTTGGCATCGCGCTGGCGATGGCCCTGCTGACCTGGCAATCGCGTTCGCGCACGGCGATCACCATCACCCTGCCGCTGACCACCGCCGCCAGCCACACGCTGCGCGATTTTTTGCTCGATCGCTTGGCGCATCTGCCCGATCTGGCTCAGGTGCGAGTGGAAAATACCGACCGGGCCGATGCGCCTGCGGTCGCCACAATTGACGACGGCTCGCAAACGCATGCGGTGCCTTTGCAAAACAATCCCGAGGCAGCTGAAGAGTTGCTGGTCAGGGCCGCCATGGTCAGCACGCCGCGCCATGACCTGTACACGGCGGCCCGGCTCGCCCAGGCCCCACACGAATGGCTGGAGGTGTCCAGCCAACTGGCGACGACGCATCTCGACCATGACGCCGCGCAGCGTTCGATCGCACAGCTCGCCCGGGCCGCCGCTTTACAACCCGGCTACAGCAGCGCCTGGCTAGCCTTGGCGCAAGCGCATATCGCGCTGGCCCGTCAGCAAGACCCAGGCGATGAGCATCAGCAGTGCGCACGCATCGCCCTGCGTCGGGCTATCGATGCCGACCCTCGCTCGCTGCTGGCCATCGTCACGCTCGCCAATCATCTTTATTGGCATCAATGGGACGCGACCGCCGCCGAACGCTGGTTCGCCATTGCGCAAACGGTTGCACCGCGTGATCACCGCGTGCAGCATGCCGTGGCCTGGAAGGAGCTATCTCACGGCAACGCGACGCTGGCGTTGGCGCAGATGACCGCGGCCGCCAGCGCCAACCCGCTCGACAGTGAACTGCAATCGGATTGGGGTTGGTTTTACTATCGCACCGGCAATTTCGAAGGCGCGGTGCGGCAATGCCGCCGCGCCGCCGGCCTGGCCAAACCCGACCCGTCCGCCAGCGAATGTGAGTTGCGTTCGCTGGCGATGTTGCATCGCTTTGATGAAGCCTGGACGCTTTTGAGCGATACGCCACCGGCCTGGCTAAGCCCCGGCGCCAAGGCGCGATTAAGCCTGCTACCGCCGCAACGTGCCTATGGCGAAGCCATGCTCAAATCCATGCGCGAACGCGAGCCGGTGGCGCATCTGATCGGCAGCACTCCCGAGCTGAGCGTGCTGCGCCAAGATCCGGAGCTGGCGCCGTTGTTCGCGCCGCCCTAAACCTGCGCCTGCTGACGATCAGGGTGCGGTCGTATCCTCTTTCGAACCGTCGCCTTTGGAGCCACGGCGCAGCAGGCTGAAGGCCATCGCCGCCACCATCGCGGCGCCCGCCACCAGCACTACCCACAACAGTGGGCGAGTCCAGTCGTAAGGCACCTTGGGTGCGTTGAGCGCGGCGATACCCGCAGCATCGACCGGCTCACCCAAGCTGGCCGCCGGTGGCTGCCAGTCATCGCTTTGCGTCGCGCGCAAACGCTGAAGCACCGCATCGACCGGATAGTCCGCACGGCGTGCCGCATAGCTGCCGGCAAGCAAACGATAAGGCGCGGGGCCTTCGGCCAGAAACACAAACGTATCGGGATGCCAGCCCACTTGCAGGCTGGGCGACTGCGACAGTGGCGTGTCGGTATGCAGGCGAAGCGTCGTCGCCCGATGCGTATCGAAACGCGCGACGTCGCCACCGGCAGCATCGCTTTGCACACGGACGGCGGTCAGCGTGCCCAGCGGCGACCACGAAGCGTTGTCGCCGCTGTTGGCCGACACGCTGAAGCGGGCGGCGGTATTGGCTTCGGCCATGACCGCGCGCACCGCCTCCACCGGCAGCGCGCCAGGCAGGCGGTAGTCGTAGTCGGTACCGCCAGCGGCGGATTTGACCGTGACGGCGGCTTGCAGCGGCAGCCATTGCAAGGAGGCATAGCGTTCGGCGGCGGCATCGCTGAAGCTGCCGGTCAGGGTGACCTCAGGCTCTTGCCCGACGCTCCAGGGCGCCTTGCCATCGAGCAAGGTCAGCCGGTAATAACGGGCCGGGCCACCTTCGATGGCAATCGTGCGCTGATCGACAGCGTCGTCGCCACGCGCACTGCGCGTCAGCGTGGTGCTGTCGGAAAGCTCGCTCCACGTTTGCAAGTCGTTGCTGGCTTTTACCTCCACACTTAAGCGCATATCGCCCAGCGTTTCAGGCAATAGCAGCTCGATATGATTGATGGCGACAGCCTTGCGCGCGTCGATCAGCCATTGCATCGGCTGGCTTTTGGCAACGTTGGCGGGGGGCTGCTCGATCACAATGTCGCCATTGCTATTGCGCTGCACGCGCACGCCTGCGGCGGCATCGCTGCCGCCCGGCACCGGCAGCAAACGCGTTTTCAACTCATACGGATGCACCTGCGGCGGGGCTTCGGGCATCGGCGCAAAAGAGACTTCGCGGCCCAGCGCATTGACCACTACCAGGTCGCGCAGCTCGGCCGAACCCAGCACATGGGCGTACACCGACGGCGTCAGCACCAGCCGATAAGCCTCGCCCTTGGCTTGCGTCTGCAAGGGATAGGCATAGGCGTATTCATTGTCGGCTGCCGCATGAGCGCCTAGCGCCACGGTCAGCAGGGCCACCGGTATCAAACAACGGAAATCAAAGCGCATCGGTGGATTCCTTGGACGGTGCAGGCGATGACCGGGGCGGTGCCGGCGCGAAATAACCAATGACCGTGCATAGCAGGCCATAAGCGATAAAGGACGAAATGCCAAACAGATTGCCCAGGTGGCCGCGATCGACCAGCAACAGTTTGAGCAGCACCACACCCATGGTGACGGCACCGGCCAGCCACAGCATGCGCTGTCGACGCAGCGAACCGCCGATCCAGGCCAGCACGCCAAGCACGCTCCACACCACGGTAAGCGACATTTGCGCCAGGCTCGACGAGACCATTTCATCGCTCCACGGCACGCCGCCCAGATGATGCACCGCGCGCAGCGTGGCGCTGGTGATAAAGACCATCGCCACGATGCCGAAGATGGCTGGACGCAAGCGCCGTACCCCGGCCGGTGTCGCGGCATCGGCCGACCAATAAGCGAAGCAAGCGAGAATCGCCAACAGCAACAGTTCCAGCGGATTCAACAGCGGCAGGTAACGCAGGGGCGCCGCATTGCCATCGGTCAGCAGACCCAGCGCAAACACCAGCGTCATCACCGCCAACAACGAGTACATCAGCAAACGGCGCATGTCGCCCCTTTGAGCTGGCAGCGGTGCGGCCAGCCAGCCCGGACGTTGCAAGGCGATAAACCACAGCAGCAACGCTGGTGCCGAAACCAGCAGCCCGCGCCATGCATCCGCCAGCCAAAAACTGCTGCCGAAAGCGACCAGAATCGCCACCCCCGCAAGCATCGCCCAACGCCACCACCAGCCCAGTTGCGCCAGGATGGCCGGCGTCGGGTAATCACGCAGACAAGCCAACATGCGCCAGCCCAGCGCGGCCGTGGTCGCCACGGCAAGCAACAGCCAGCCATGGAGCGGCTGCCAGCCGCTGATAAAACAGGTAAGCACCGGCAGCAGCGACAGCCAGGTCAACAGCGGCGCACTGAACGCCACCGCCTGAGCCAGTTCGACCCTCGGTTTGCGGCGGGCGACTTCGGCGACCGCCCACGCGCTGACGACCAGCAACATCCAGACCGCGGCAAGTTCGGCACGCCCACTGAGTACGCGGTCGATTTCCGCGGCAGCGGCACCCAGCCACCACAACATGCCCCAGACATAAAGCAGCACCGACATCGTGCGCATGCGCCAGGTCGCCTCGGCTTGGCGCTGGTACAGCCAGCTGCTGGCCCAACCACCGGCGACAATCAGCATGGCGCCGATAAAGTCGCGATTGAGCACGGGCAAGCCGATCTCAGCGGTTGAACGGCTGTACGCATAGATCAAGGCGATCGCGGCAAACACCTGCAAGCCCAAGCCGCACCAGCGCGGAAAACCGCGGCCTTGACGCAAGCCGAGCCAGATCAAGCCAGCACCCTCAAGGGCGAACACGCTGGCGGTAAGGCTGGCATCCAACGCCAGCGGCACCGCCAGGGTGGCGAACCCAATCGCCAAGACCGCCCAGGCGTCGCGCAGCACACCGAATCGCCGATGATCGCGCACGCTCCAGGCGACCGCGATGTAAATCACCGCGGCGACCAACGCCGAGATCGCCAGATCGGTACCCTGCCAACGCAGCAGCGCCCCTTGTAGCAACAGGCTGATCAAAGGATTGCCGAACAACAGGCTGCCGTCGATCAAGGCCTCGCGATCGCTGCTGGTGCGGCGCAGGTAAAGCCACGGAATAATCAGGTAGAAGAGGAAATTGAGGATTAGAAACGGCTCGGTACTGGCGAACAGTTCCGGGCGATAACTCAGCACACCCCAGGCCGTACCAATGCCAAAGGTGGCGATAAAGCCGAGCAGGTTCAGCACCCGCCACGCGCGCACCCAGGCAATCGCCAACACCGCGAGATTGAGCACGGCGTAGTAGCTGAACAAAGCCACATGGTTGCCGTGCCCGGTCGAGGTCAGAATCGGAGCCGCAAAACCGGCCAGCAAACCCAGTACGGCCAGGGCCAGCGACTCCTGCAACACAGCCAGCAAGCCGACCCCGGCAATCAAGATAATCAACAGGGCGAACGCTGCCATCGGCGGCAATAAATCGTACAAGCGAAACGCGGCAAAAATGGTAATCACCAGCACGCCGATCGCCCCGCCCTGCAAGGACAAGGCAAACCCGCGCCGCTGTTCACGCTGACGCCAACCGAAAAACAGGGCGGCCATCGCGGCCAAGGCCACGGCGCACACGCGCAGCTCGATCGGTATCTTCAACATGCCGCTGTCGGCGGCGTACTTGAGCAAGGCCGCCACACCGGCGAACAACACCAGCATGCCGATCTTTACCGGCACATTGCCTTCGCTGAGCCAGCCCCAGGCGCGCTGCCACAGCAACTCGCCAAAACCGGGACCACGCGGCGGCAGCCGCGGCGGCTCGGGCATGTCGGCATCGAGTGGACTGGGCTTCAGCGGTGGCGACGCTACGGAAACCGGCCCGATAGTTACCGCCGGTATCGGTGGCGGCGCAGGCGCTGCGGCGGCTTGCTCATCGTCGTCCAGCGAGTGCTCAAGCGGCAGCGTGGCCGGATCAGCCGGGCGCCATGGCTGCGACACCGCCTCAGGCCGGGTACTTGGCAGGGGCCGAGCGGCGGTGCCGGATTCGGACAGTTGCTTGAGCGCCGCCTTGACCTCGCCCAGCGAGCGGGACACGCTGGAAAGCCGCCCCCACAACAGGCCCAGCAAGGCACCCACGGCGGCGGCAAACCAGCTTTGCTCCAGCCACACGCACGCAATGACGCCTATGAACATCCATATCAGATACATGCCCTCTCCCTTCCCCTAGTAGGCGGTACGACCCGTCGCCAACCAGAGCCGTCATCGCACGAGGCCGCATCTTACAGTTTTGATACAAAAACAAGTGTTCAAATGATGTTCTAACTAGGGCCTGTTCACGCTATTCGCGTAGCCCGCGCCGCGCTTCGGCGCGTCATTTCCCAAGCGAGGGCTTTATCGCTCAACCTCGGTGGTCGCCCGGGATACTCATCCGGCGATGGCGATAAATGGCGTAAACCAGCCCACTGACTCCCGTCAGCAAGGCCGGGATCAGCAAGGTACGCTCTTGCAATACATTGAAAAGCAGCGAACCCACCGTGGCGCCAGCCAAAAAGCCACCGGCCACGACCAGACAAACCTGGATACGCAGCGCATCCACCTCCAGCCCGCGGAGACGTTGACCGATATAGATGCCCAAATCGGTAAAAATGCCGGAAAGATGAGTCGTACGAAACGTAGCGCCGCTATACGTGCTGACCATTGCGTTCTGCAAGCCGCAGGCGATCGACGCCAGATAGAGACCGCCGTCGTTGCCGTGATGAATCAAGGGCACCGCAGCGAACAGCAGCAGTGACTCGACCATCAAGGCAATGCCATAGCGGCGACCAAGCTTGAGGGTATGTTGCTGCACGATGAAACCGCTGAGCACAGCGCCACCGACAAAAGACAGGATGGCCAGCAGCCAATGTATTGCTTCGGCCGCATTGGCCTCGGCAAGCGCGGTGCCCAATAGCGTCGTGGTGCCGGTGAGATGGGTAATCGCCTGATGGCGAAAACCCATGAAACCGACGGCATTGATCGTGCCGGCGATCAACGCCAGCAAGCCGCCGCCAAACCAGGCCCAGCGGGGCAGCTGGCGTAACACGGGGCGGGATCAGTCTTTAAGCGGCTGGGTGGTAAGCACCGGGGCGTCACCCACTACATCGGTGCCTTTGGGTGGCACAAAATTAAATGTCGAAGGCGAAATCGGCGGGTTGCGCTGCCAGCCGGCAAAACGAATGGTCGTGGTGGCGCCCAGCTGATCGCGAAACACCATGCGCGCCAAACCGTTGGCATCGAAGCCGAGATCGGCATAGTCAAACTGCGGGTCTTTGCCGTTCGAGGTCAGGCGCAGCCAGCTCAAGCCGTCGCGATCGCCCTGCTCCACCACTTTGAAGTCGCGGTCCATCTGCTTGAGATCGGTAATCACCGTCAACGGGCTGTGCGCCTCTTCGGTGCTTTGCACGCGCACGGTGACTTGCTCCAGATCCGGGTCGTACATCCACACGCGGCTGCCGTCGGCGACGATGGTCTGCTTGTACGGTGCGGTGGTTTCCCAGCGAAATTGCCGCGGCGCTTCCAGCGACAAAGTGCCGGAGCTGGACTTGCCCGGGCCGCCGTTGGCGTCGGTCAGCGATTGGGTAAAGCTGCCGGTCAGCGAGTGCAAGCCGTTGGCAAACGCATCAAGCTTGGCGCGGGCCGGACCGGCCGCGGCCTGGGCCACGCTGCATAGCGACAGCGCGATGGCGGCGGCAAAGCTGGCAAAGGCTAGACGTTTCATGAGGTCCTTGATTTTCGTATCCACGATAGCGGCGCAGTGTGCGGCGCGATGGCTTAATGGAAGGCGTTGCCCGCTGGCCTCCCCCTGCCGGCAGGGGGAGGTACCACGGCATCAGTTCTTTGGCGGCGGCGGCGCCAGCACTTCGCGATTGCCGTTGTGCTGCGGGGCGCTGACCACGCCGTCTTGCTCCATCTGCTCGATCAATCGCGCGGCGCGGTTATAGCCGATACGCAAATGACGCTGCACGCCGGAAATGGAAGCACGGCGGCTTTCGGTAACGATGCGTACGGCCTTGTCGTAGAGCTGGGCCTCGACGTCGCCACCGCCCTCTTCGCCATCCAGCGGCAGGCCGGAATCATTGATGAACTTGCCATCGCTGGTGGCCTGGACTTCTTCCAGCACGCCTTCGATGTAATTCGGCGAGCCTTGCGAACGCAGCCAGTCGACCACGTGATGCACCTCGTGATCGTCGACAAAGGCACCGTGCACGCGCTCGGGCGTGGCGGTACCCGGCGGCAGGTAAAGCATGTCGCCATGACCGAGCAGGGTTTCGGCGCCGCTCTGGTCGAGAATGGTGCGCGAGTCGATCTTGGACGACACCTGAAACGCAATACGGGTCGGGATATTCGCCTTGATCAAGCCGGTGATCACATCCACCGACGGGCGCTGGGTGGCCAGAATCAAATGCACGCCGGCAGCGCGCGCCTTTTGCGCCAGGCGCGCAATCAGCTCTTCGACCTTCTTGCCGACAATCATCATCATGTCGGCGAATTCGTCGATGATGACCACGATATAAGGCAGCGGCTCCAGCGGTTCGGCGGCCAGATTGGGCATATCCGGATTCGGCCGGAACAGCGGATCGAGCAATGGCTGCCCGGCGTTCTCGGCCTCGCGAACTTTTTTGTTGAAGCCGGCCAGGTTACGTACGCCCACCGCCGCCATCAGCTTGTAGCGGCGCTCCATCTCGGCGACGCACCAGCGCAAGGCGTTGGCGGCTTCTTTCATGTCGGTCACGACCGGCGCCAGCAGATGCGGGATCTTGTCGTAAACCGACAGCTCCAGCATCTTCGGGTCGATCATGATCATCCGCACCTCTTTCGGGCTGGACTTGTACAGCAAGCTCAGCACCATCGCATTGACCGCCACGGACTTACCGGAGCCGGTGGTACCGGCGACCAGCAAATGCGGCATCTTGGCCAGATCGACCACGGTCGGCTTACCGGCAATGTCTTTGCCCAGCGCCAACGCCAGCGGCGACTTCAGCTGGTCGTATTTGTCGGAACGCAGAATCTCCGACAAATAAACGATTTGCTTCTTGGTGTTGGGAATTTCCAGGCCGATGACGTTCTTGCCCGGAATCACATCGACCACACGCACGCTGACTACCGAGAGGCCACGCGCAATATCCTTGTCCAGGCTGGACACCTGCGAGCCGCGCACACCAGCGGCCGGCTCCAGTTCAAAACGGGTAATCACCGGGCCGGGGTAAACGCCCACCACCTTGGCCTCGATCTTGAAATCCTTGAGCTTCAGCTCGACCTGGCGCGACAGCACCTCAAGGGTTTCCTCGGAGTAACCAGGCCCCTGCGGCGGCGCTTCGTCCAACAGCGACAGCGGCGGCAACTCGCCCGGCAAGGCGGCGCCGGTGAACAGCGGAATCTGGGTTTCTTGCTTGGCGCGCTCGCTTTTGACCACCGGTGCCACCGGTGCCTCGATACGCACTGGCTCGCGCTTGGCCTGCTTGACCGCCTCGACCTTTTTGACCACTTCGCGCTCGGCGCGCGCCTGACGGGCGGCCAGCACCTCGGGCGCCTCGCGAAGCTTGTCGCCAAACCAGCTGCCCAGCTTGACCACCGCCTGGCCGGTCAGATCCATCAGCTTGAACCAGGACAGCCCGGTAGCAAGCGTGACCGCGATCAGAAACATCGCCAGCAGCAGCAATGGCGCGCCCTTATCGCCCAGCGCATGCAGCAATCCGTTACCGACCCAGCGACCGACGATACCGCCGACCCCTTCGGGCAGCACTGGATCGTCGTGAAAATTGAGCCACGCCAACGCCGGCGCGGTAATAAAGAAGAAAACAAAACCGATCAGCCGCAGCGACGGCTCCCACGGCTGCACCGTGCGAACGCCGCGGTGGCGCAGCACCTGCACCCCCAATACCAGCAGCAGCAAGGGAAAGAAATAGGCCACCAGGCCAAAGATATAGCGCAGCAAATTGGCGATGTTCGCGCCGACCGCACCACCGAAATTACTCGCGTGCTCGGCCGTGCTGGCATGCCCCCAGCTGGGGTCTTGGTCGTTGTAGCTGAACAGACAGGTCAGCAGGTACAAGGCCAGGGGCAACAGCAGCAACGCGCCGGCCTCGCGCAAACGGCGCTTGAGCTCCTCACTGAGGCCCGCCTTCTCGACTTCTTTTTTGACGTTCGCGCTACGCGCCACCGGTTGGGGTTTCCTCAATGTCTATCATCTGTTGTAGCTGATGGCGCCGGGGGCGTGTGTTGCCACACGCCCCCGGCGCCTTGCGCGATTTAGAGCATACCCTTGAGCGCCGGATGTACCAGCTCGCCGCCATCGACGTTGATACCGCCGTGCAGCGGGGCGAACTCGCGCCATTCCTTGCCGCCGGCCAAACGCTGGACGTAGGGCAGGATCGCCGCCGAAATGGCCACCGACGAGGTCTGCGGCACCGCGCCCGGCATATTGGTGACGCAGAAATGCGTCACGCCGTGCACGTCATAGGTCGGCTCTTTCCAGGTGGTCGGCTTGGAGGTCTCAAAGCAACCGCCCTGGTCGATCGAGATATCCACCAGCACGCTGCCCTTCTCCATCGTCTGCACCATGGCATCGGTCACCACGCGCGGCGCCTTGGCGCTGGGGATCAGCACCGCACCGACGACGATGTCGGCATCGGCCACTTCTTCGGCCACCGAAGACTCGTAGGCGTAAAGCGCGGTCACGTTCGGGCCCATCGCCATCATTTCGGCGAGGCGGTCCTGGCGCTTGTCGAAGACCACCACGTTGGCACCGGCGGCAGCGGCGAGCGCGGCAGCGTTACCACCGGCAGCGCCGGCGCCGAGCACCACGACCTTGCCGCGCGGGGTGGAGGCCATACCGCCGAGCAGCTTGCCCTTGCCGCCTTGCGGACGGTGCAACAGCGTGGTGCCGATCTGGGTGGCGATGCGGCCGGCGATAACCGACATCGGCAGCAGCAGCGGCAGGTTGCCGTTCTCTTCCACCGACTCGAACGCCACACCGGTCAGGCCGATGTCGAGCAGGCTGCGGGTCAGTGCCGGCTCAGCCGCCAGATGCAGGTAGCAGAACAGCAGGTGATGCTTTTTGAGCAGGGCGAGGTCGCCAGCTACCGGCTCCTTGACCTTGACGATCAGCTCGCCGGCCTCGTACAGCGCAGCGGCATCGGGCACCAGCTTGACGCCGACGCGGGCATAGGCCTCGTCGGAGAAGCCGCTTTTTTCGCCTGCACCAGCCTGAATGAACACTTCGTGGCCACGGCGGACCAGGTCAGCGGCAGCGGCGGGGATCAGGGCAACACGACCCTCGAGGGTCTTGGTTTCGGAGGGAATACCGATACGCATGGGGAATTAGGAATCCTGTAGGGGTCGTCGCAAGGGTGTGGTTACAAATGAAGCCGTTAACAAATCTAGTGATGCCAGGCATCGAAACATCTATTGGGTCCGCCTACGCCTTGAATCGGCTGCCTGTCTTCCCCATCCTTGCGGGTTCCAACGCTGCTCCGTGGACCTTGAAGCGGGTTTAGGAAACCATTGCAAGGGTTGGAGCGAAATGTGATTCAAGCTGCCAGCAAACCCAAGGATTATAACCATGAGTACCCCCAAGCACAGCCGTCTGCTGATCCTCGGCTCCGGTCCCGCCGGCTACACCGCCGCCGTGTACGCTGCGCGCGCCAACCTCAAGCCGACGATGATCACCGGCCTGCAGCAGGGCGGCCAGCTGATGACCACGACCGACGTGGATAACTGGCCCGGCGATGTCGAGGGTTTGCAGGGACCGGTGCTGATGCAGCGCATGGCCGAACATGCCGAGCGCTTCAACACTGAGATGATTTTTGACCACATTCATACCGTGGATCTCAAGCAGCGCCCGTTCCGACTCAAGGGCGATTCGGGCGAGTACAGCTGCGACGCACTGATTATCGCCACCGGCGCCACCGCCAAGTATCTGGGCATCCCCAGCGAAGAGAAGTTCAAGGGCCGCGGCGTATCCGCCTGCGCCACCTGCGACGGCTTCTTCTTCCGCGAGCAGGACGTGGTCGTGGTCGGCGGCGGCAACACCGCCGTGGAAGAGGCGCTGTACCTGGCCAATATCGGCCGCAAGGTCTACCTGGTACACCGCCGCGACAAGCTGCGCGCCGAAAAAATCATGCAAGACAAGCTGTTCGAAAAGGCCGCTGCCGGCAAGATCGAACTGGTCTGGAACCATGCCATCGACGAAGTGCTGGGCGATGATTCCGGGGTGACCGGCGTGCGGGTGAAAGACGTCAACAGCGGCGTCACCCGCGATATCGAAGCCACCGGCTTCTTCGTCGCCATCGGCCACACCCCCAACACCGGCATCTTCGAAAGCCAGTTGGACATGCGCGACGGCTACATCAAGATCCGTACCGGCCTGGAAGGCATGGCGACGATGACCTCGGTGCCCGGCGTGTTTGCCGCTGGTGACGTAGCCGATCATGTCTACCGCCAGGCGGTGACTTCGGCCGGCTTCGGTTGCATGGCAGCGCTGGATGCCGAGCGCTGGCTGGATCAGCAGACCCCGGTAAGCAGCTGATACGCAGTCAAGCCTGCTGACACCCTCTCTCCCACGTGCTTTATTGCATTCGGGAGAGAGGGCCAAGGCGGATGCAGCGGCTGGTCTTCCCATGCCCGATGACCCATGGCCTTTCACTCCCGGCGCCGCATGATCGAAGCCC
>NZ_JAPDPE010000127.1 GCF_026283955.1 Dyella silvatica
GCATGGCGCGTTTCACCTTGACGACTATGTCGCCTGTATCGAGCAGTTCATCCGCCATATCGGCGCCAAGAACGTACACGTGATTTCAGTCTGCCAGCCGACCGTGCCGGTATTGGCGGCGGTCTCGCTGATGGCCGCACGCGGCGAAGACACCCCGCTCAGCCTGACCATGATGGGCGGCCCGATCGAGCCGCGCAGCAACCCCACCGGGGTCAACAATCTCGCCACCACGCAACCGCTGAGCTGGTTCAAGGGCAACGTGATTCATACCGTGCCGGCCAACTACCCCGGTCACGGTCGCGAGGTATATCCCGGCTTTCTGCAACACGCCGGGTTTATCGCGATGAACCCCAGCCGCCACTTCAACTCGCACTGGGACTTCTATCAGGATCTGTTGCGCGGCGACCTGGACGATGCCCAGGCGCACCGCAAGTTCTACGACGAATACAACGCCGTGCTCGACATGCCGGCGGAGTATTACCTCGACACGATCAGCACGGTATTCCAGCAGTTTTTGTTGCCGCGCGGCCTGTGGGACGTCGCCGGCGAACGGGTCAAACCGAGCGCGATCAAGACCAGCGCCCTGCTCACCATCGAAGGCGAACTGGACGACATCTCCGGTCGCGGCCAGACCGAAGCCGCCCATGAGCTATGCAGCGGCATTCCAGCCAAACGACGCGCCCACAAGGTGATTGAAGGTGCCGGCCACTACGGTATTTTCAGCGGTCGCCGCTGGCGCGAAGTGGTGTATCCGCAAGTGCGCGACTTTATCCGGCAGTTCGACAGCGCCGCCTAAGCGCATGCATTGCGCCCGGTGCTCGCCACCTCGACCGAGGTGGCGAGCCCGAGGCAAAGCCCCTGATCAGAAGCTATAACGCAAGGTCGCCTGCACCGACCAGCGCGACTGCGCGCGATCGTCTTCCAACACGTAACCGCCACCGTTGAAGTTGCCGGATTTGTCGGTAGGCAGCGCGTAGACGTACTTGCCAGTAGCTGGATCGACGCCGGCAAAATTCGCCAGGCTGCGCATATACGGATAACCCACATCGCGCACCTGACCCCAACGTTTGTTGAGCAGGTTCATGACGTTGAAGATATCCAGACGCAGCTCGCCTTTGTTGCCTTTGAACAGGCCAGGAACCTCCTGGCGGAAGGCCAGATCCACTTCGTTGACCCATGGCGAACGCGCGCCATTGCGCTGGGCCACCGCGCCCTGGTGATCCTTCAAATAGTTCTCATGCTGGATAAACGCATAGAACTGATCGATGGCTTGTTGCGAGGTACCCTTCTGGAACTGCACATCGCCCGGCCGCGGGATATACATCAGCCCTGGCGGCGCCGATAGGCCGGGTGAGCGGATACCGTTGACGTCGTTGCCGAACACCCAGCTATAGGGCTGGCCGGTGTGACCGTCATAGAACGCGCTGATGCTGGTGGCATAGTCGCCGAAGAAGCGGTGCTGCCAGCTCAACGAGGCCACCACGCGACGGGCAATTTCAAAATTGCTATGCCCGGCGGTGTCGGCATTCGGGTTGTAGACGGCGTCATTGGCCCAGGTGCTGGCAGCGACTTTTTCATTGCCGGAGCTGACATCGGTGGAACGGCCGAACACCACGCCGAGCGAGCCGGACCAATCGGAGTCGGCGGTGAACGGACGGCTCAATTTCAGCGTCAGGTAGGTGGCCTGACCCTGCTTGGTATTGCTCAGGTAAATCACATTGCCGAACTGCGGATTGCGGTTGGCGCGTGCCGCCGCACAACTGCGATCCGCCGTTGCGCACAAGGCCTTGCCGGTCGCATCTTTGCCAGTGGCGAGATAAGCATTCGGATCAAGCGTGGTCCAGTAGCTCTGCCGACCATCCGGCAAGCTGCCGGTCGCCTTGCCCAGGTTCAGGTCCTGGAAATAAATGCCGTCGCGCGTGGACAGGTGCTCCACCTCGGCGGTGAATACGGTGTTCCACCACGGTAGCTGACGATCGAAGCCCAGGCTCATCTTCCACACCGACGGCATACGGAAGCGGCCATCGGTGACATCCACCTCCGGCGAGCCGCCCTTGCGCACATTCGCTGGGATCAACGGATTATTCGGGTCAGCCGAAAAGCCCTTGCCATTGGATGCCGAATAACTGGTCAGTGAGAGGCCGTTATTGGTGTATGGGTTAGATAGCCATACGCCGGGAGGTGCGCCCTCGGAGAGGCCAATGCCACCGCGCAACTGCATCGCGCGCTCACCGTCGAAGTTGTAGTTGAACGAGACACGCGGCTCGAACAAGCCATTGCCATCGATAGTCGCGTTGTTCGGCACACCCGGGAACGCGCTATTGAATGCCGGGTTCGCCAACGGTGCGGTGCCGACCTTGGGCAGGTCATAGCGGATACCGTATTGCAGCGAGAGGTTGCCGATCTGCCAGGTGTCCTGCACGAACGCGCCCCACTGATTCAACGTCCAGCGCGCCGCAATGCTTTGCAGATCGCCATTCGTCGGGCGGAACACGCTGTATTGAAACCAGTTGCCGCTAGCGAACGCATCGATACTGGGAAACACGTACGAACCGAATTCGGTGCGGCCAAACAAGTTATAAAACTTGTCGCGCTGGAAATCGAAACCCGCCTTGATGCTGTGATCGCCGACGCGCCAGGTACCGGCAAAGAAGCTGTTGAGGCTTTTGATACCGAGAATGTTGTAGTGGCGAAACTCTTCCTCACCCAGGTTCACGCTGGGGCCGGTGATGGTGCTGCCGCTGATATTGCCGTTGGTGTACACGCGCACCTGCGGCTGTTGCGCATACGGCGTCGGCGTGGCGTCGTACTTGGCATACGACACCGCCGCCTCGGTGGAGAAATCATCGGTCCAGGCGTCGTAGGCGTTCAGCACGTACTGCGTGCTTTCGCGCTTTTTGGTGAACCAGTAACTGGAAAGACTCAGGCTCGGCGCGGTCGAAGAGACGGCGTAGCCATTGAGGTTGGGCTGGGTGCTTTTCACATGGTCGTAGCGCAGGCTGAGACGATGGCCATCGGCGATATTCCAGTCCAGCTTGAACAGGCCGCGCTTCTCGTCCTGATTCGCGCCCGCCGCATTCACCACGCCCGGCTTCATGCCCAGGCCGTTGGCGATCTGAATGATGCGGTCGATATCGCCCTGCGCGATCGGCACGATATTGCCTTTGCCGGAACCGAGCGGGCCAAAGTTGGGCGCCGCGGCAATCGTCTTCGATTGCTCCAGGCTGGCGAAGAAAAACAGCTTGTCTTTAATGATCGGGCCACCAAACGTCGCGCCGCCGGTCCACTGCCGCTTGAAGCCGCTGAAGGTATTGCCGGAGCGATCCTCGCCGACCATGTCGTTGGCACTGCGATACACGTAATAGGTCGAGCCGTGGAAATCGTTGGTGCCGCTCTTGGTCACGATGTTGATATTGGCGCCGACCGCGCGCTTGTTGCTGACGTCGTAGTTCGCCGTCGAGATGTTGTATTCCTCGATGGCATCCAGTGCCACCGGCTGATTCAATGCCGGCAGGCCGTTGTCTTCCAGGCCAAACGCGTCGTTGGTGGGCACGGCGTCGATGGTGATGTTGTTGTAGCGGCTGTTCTGGCCGAGCGCGGAAATCTCGCCCTTGCTCTTGTTGGTGATGGTAATCATCGGGTCCAGGCGTGCGATGTCCTGGATCGAGCGATTCGGATTCGGCAGCACCTTCAACTCGCGCTGCGACACATTCGTGCTGATGCCTTTGGCATCCGGCTGAAAGATCTGTGCCATGGCGACCGTGGAGCTATCGGCGCGCACCTGCACACCCTGCAGATTGGTCGCGTTCGATGCGCCCGCCCCCAGGTTGAGATCGATGCTGCTCTCCTGTGCCAGCTGCAAATACACATCGTCCTTTTCGGCCGACGTTTCACCACTCTTGCTCACGGTGAGGTTGAACGGGCCGCCCACGCGCAGGCCCTGCGACTTGTAGCGCCCGTCGGCATCGGTGGTAACCACCTGGGTGGTGCCCGATGGCACGTGGACGATCTGCACCGTGGCCCCCGCCACCGGCTTGCCCGCCGCGTCGAGCACGCGCCCGCTCAATGACGATGAGGTGTTTTGTGCCCATGCCGTGCCAGCCATCAGTAATGAAGCAATGGCGAACGGCAGAATCCGTTCCCGCAGATTCCGTTTCATGTAGTTACGCTCCGCAATAAAAAACGAGGCGCTTGCGCGCCTCGTATGCAGTCATATCGACCAGAAATTAGCCCCTTGACGTCCGGCGTTAAGCGCAGACGACAGCGCAAATTCTAGTTGCTTTTTATTGCGGATCAGTGAAAAAACTTGCGCGTAACTGGCTTTGCAGGTTTCCCGCTCGCACCTCGGGTCGATGAGGTGCGAGCAGGCTCAGCGTTCTTCAGAACGCATAGACCTCGTTGGCGACCGGCGACGGGTTGCCCGAGGTATAAGCGGTACCGAAGAAGGCCAGGCCATTCGGGTTCTGCTTATAAGCCTGGGTCACGCTGGCATACGGGTCGGCATACAGCAGGCCGGAGCCTTCAGCGACGCCGGCGGCAAAACCCGCCATCGCCATGTTCGCCATCGAGGCACCCGTGGATGACGCCGAAACAGCGGTCACCGGCTGGGCGCTGGCACTGGTGCTCGGAGCTTCGTCACGAAAACCACGAGCATGCCCGTCGGCCGAGGTGTACACGCCTGCAACCGCACCGTTGTGGCTGATGCCACGCACCGAGCTGGCAATCGTCGACAACGGAATCGCAACCACGCTGGTTGCCGACGCCGCACGATAGCCGGCCAGGCGCGAGCTGGTCGCATTGTCGCAATCGGCAACCACATCGCCAGCGTCATCCAGACCCTGCGCCACGCAGTTGTGACCACCGGCCAAGGTGCCGATATCGCTAACGGCCGCTACGCGCGGGTCGCCGACATAGGCGTGCGCATAGTTGTCCGGCGTCAGATAACTACCGGTGATGACACCGGCATTGTTGATCTTTACCGCGATGCTCTGGTTGGCACGAATCACCTCGGTAGCCAGCACGCCATTCGCCGCCCACAGCACCGCGGTGCTATTGCCCGAAATGTTTTCGCAGGCACCAACCACGTCGCCCGCGTTGTTCACGTCGCGTGCCACGCAATGACCGGCGCGCAAGTCGTTCAATACCGTCGCGCGGTAGTCGCCGTTCTGCGAAGTCCAGCTGACGGCCACGTCGGTGGTGGTGCCGGCAACGCTGATCTTGCAATGGCCGACAATGGTCAGCGAAGCGGCGTCGTTGATCGCCAACGGCTCGCAACCCTGCACAAAACCCTGCTCAGCGCGGAGATTCGGCTTGTGCAAACGCACCGGCGCGGTGGCGCCCGGATTCCAAAGCACCGCCGTGCGCGAGCCGTGACGGCTTTCGCTGACACCGATGATGGCGCCAAGGCTGTTTACCGGGCCGGCAATCGCATTCACATCGACGCCCCAGCCAAGCTCGGTCGCCAACTGATTCTGCAGTCCGCGCTGGAAAGGCAGCAAGGTGGTCGGCGCCGTCGTGTAACCGCCGCTGGCATCCAGACTCCAGCGCACCGGCTGGCGGGTGCCGTTAGCGTCTTCGCACTGGCCGCTTATCGAGCCGTCGTCACCGATGGCGGCAACGATGCAGGGCTTGCCTGAAACCAGCACCGGCAAACGAGTCGGCGCGGCATCGCCGGAGTTCTGAAACACTGCGGTGGTGCGGCTCTGGCTGGTGCGGCTGCTGAGGCACTGGCCAATCAGCGTATGAGCGCTATTGATGCCGGTGGCCTCGCACGAAGCGCCACCCGGCAACACACCGATATCCACTACCTGGGCGTGCACCGGACCTGCCACCCACACGCCGCCCAGCAGGGCCAGCGTGGTCAAACTTGTGCGCAAAAGCATTTGCATAACACGATCCTCTCGGGGGAGGGAGGAAATACCCGACAGCAGCGCCCTCCTTCGCTGCTGTGCGATCTGAATCTTCTTGCTCAAAAACCCGACACCCACGCACAGCCGCACGGCACCCGCCGGAACCGGCAGCGCTGAGTGAGTTCAGCTACGAAAACGAAAGCCTCATCGCGTTACAGACGCGCTAATAAGCCCGCAGTGACAAGCCAGCTTCTCGGCTAACTTTGCAGTGGTGTCGACACACCGCTTGAGTCGCCGCAAAACATCGCATGGCCCTGCTACGCAACGATGACGCCTGTGTTCTAAATATTGCTACACACAGATGACGGCGACCGTCTGGGGGCTACACCGCAGTTTGATGATGGATAGCCATCCACGTTGCATCCAGGCTGGCGAAACCGTATGAACTTGCAGCCCGGCCATGCACCCGACCCGCCACGACGAGGTATCTTGCGAAGCAACACATGCGTCATGCGCCATCACCTTCCAGGGAGGCTTACTGTGTCGATTCTTCGCCTGTACGTGCGCGTGCTTGGACTGCTCGCGCCGGAACGCACGCTGGCCATCACCCTGGCCGTGGCCAACCTCGCGCTGGCCGGCGTGTTCTTTCTCGAACCGATGCTGTTCGGCAAGGTCGTCGACGCACTGACCTCGCAACCTACCCAGGCACCCAGCCTGATCGCACTGTGGGCCGTGGTCGGCTTCGCTGGCGTGCTGGCAAGCGTGTGGGTGTCATTGCATGCCGACCGTTTGGCACATCGGCGCCGGCTGGCCGCCATCAGCACGTTCTTCGAGCATGCCGCCGCCTTGCCGCTGGCGTTTCACGGCCTGCACCACACCGGCCGGCTCGCCCGCATCATGAATAACGGCGTATCCAATCTGTTCGGACTGTGGCTAAGCTTTTTCCGCGAGCATCTCGCCACCCTGCTGTCGATCCTGGTGATGGTGCCGATCGCCTTGTGGATCAACTGGAAGCTGGCCTTGCTGATGATCGCCTTGATGGCGAGCTTTGCCATATTCAACGCCATCGCCATCCACCGCACCCAGCAGGCGCAAGGCGAAGTGGAGGAGTTGCATCACGAGATCGCCACCCGCGCCGGTGACGTGTTCGGCAATGTCACCGTGGTGCAAAGCTTCACCCGGCTCACCGCCGAATCCATCGCCCTGAAAAACATGATGAAGCGCGTACTCGACGCGCAATACCCAGTGCTGAAAGGCTGGGCGATTCTATCCGTACTCAACCGCGCATCGAGCACGCTGACCATCGTCGCCATCTTCGCCCTGGGTACCTCGCTGCATGGACGTGGCGAAGTCACCGTCGGCGGCATTGTCAGTTTTGTCGGCTTCTCGATGATGCTGATCGGCCGCCTCGAACAATTCGCCAGTTTTATCTCCAGCTTGTTCTTTCAAACCCAATCACTGCGTGATTACTTCGCCGTACTCGACCACCACCCCACCATCACCGAACAAGCCGGCGCCACCGTACTGCCACGCGTACGCGGCGAGGTCGTCTTCGATCACGTCAGCTTCGGCTACGACAACGTACAACCCGCGCTGCACGACCTCAGCTTTCATGCGGCGCCCGGCAGCACGGTTGCCCTGGTCGGCCCCACCGGCGCAGGCAAAACCACCGCACTCAGCCTACTTTATCGCGCCTACGATCCGTCCGCCGGAAAGGTCACCATCGACGGCCACGACATCCGCACCGTCAGCCTGGAATCGCTACGGCAAAACATCGGCGTGGTGTTTCAAGACCCCGGCATGTTCTACCGCTCCATCCTCGACAACCTGCGCGTCGGCAAACCCGATGCCGAGCTCGCCGAAATCGAAACCGCCGTCGCCGCCGCCGAAGCGGCTACCTTTATCGCCCGCAAGCCCGAAGGCTTCGAAACCCTGGTCGCCGAACGCGGCCGCTCCCTCTCCGGCGGTGAACGCCAACGCCTGGCCATCGCCCGCGCCATGCTCAAAGACGCCCCTATCCTGGTGCTCGACGAAGCCACCAGCGCCCTCGACAACGCCACCGAGGCCCGCATCCAACGCGCGCTCGTCGCCCTTACCAAAGGTCGCACCACCTTCGTCATCGCCCACCGCTTATCCACCGTGCGCAACGCCGACTTGATCCTGGTGCTGGATCAAGGGCGATTGGTTGAGCAGGGGCGTTTTGAGGAGTTGGTACAGCGCGGGGGGCTGTTTGCGCAGCTGGCGGCGGATGGGAAATTTGCGCCGGATGCAGATACAGATGTGGATGATAAGGAAAATACAAATGAGCATAACGTGCATTAATTTCTTAACGATCAGCAAATGACTCTTGGATGACCATTTTTTACACTCGCACAAATCTCATTAACTGCATTCATATCAGAAATAAAATACACGCCAACAATAAACAAACAGTGTTTAATATTTATTCGCATAAGACATAACCAACAATACTAAAAATCCAACCCTTAGCATTCCTCAGAAACTAAAAATCACACGACCAAATAATATGACAAAAATTTCTTATATAAATCACTACAAATACGTAACAACACAGAAGTAACTCAACAGACGCGCCCCCAAAATTCTCAGCAGATCAGAATGAAACTTCAAAATCCCTCTGATTACCCTGCGCTACGACAGATGAAAAATTTTCACAACTCATTGCTTCATCTATCTTTTTAACCAAATTTCTCGAGCCTCATTTAGGCTAATACGATTTGCCCCACCGGCATAATCAGGGTCAGAAGATTGAGCAGGATCATCCTCCCAATTGCATACATCGCAAATTTCATATACCCCAGGCTCATCAATCGTCTTAGATCCACAGCAAGGGCAATAATACATGTGAGCCTCATCTTTCAAAGTCATTGCCGGTTCCAATAGTCAATGCCGTCTTGCGGCCTAAACATTGTACGCGGGGCACCACTTGCCGCACGTGAACCGAAGGTATTTGTAGCAGCATCGTAAATCAATGTGTCGCCATTAGATCTGACTTTAGTTAACGCCCCCGCTGGTGGGTATGTCAAAAAATTACGCGCACCCTCCACATATTCCTTTGCATTCTGGAACTCAGAAAATTCTCCTGCATGTTTCATCCAGTGCCCAAAAGCGTTTGCAACAGCTGACTTATTCTTTGTTGAGGACCACAGCGGAATTTTAATCAGGGATTCCGCTTCCTTTGCGCCCAAACTTTCGATCAGACCGTCACCAGGGATCAGCCCAACAATTGCCATCGACCATCCAAAATCACCGCACCCATCAAACAGATAAAGGGGTCAGCGACATTATCGATAACCATATTTTCTGGACAAGCTCGCGACCTAACCACGGCAACTCAATTCACCATCACCTCAATCGAAACGATGCCCATTCCTAAGACGAGCTAACGTTACACATCGTCAAATGCAATTTAAAGTCAACGCATAGTAAATCCGCCCCTTCTGTTAAGCCCGAAGGCTTCGGAATCTTCGTTGCCGATTGTTTAGGTGCATCTCTTTGCCACCCCAGCCGCTCCCATTCGCTCATTCCTTCAGAACACCAATTCGAATGAGAAACAGGAAGTTGGCACGATCACGACAAATCGTAGCCTGATGGATAGCGACATATGGGCCAAGACGACAATTGCTGTTCACGCACCACTTTTTTAGTATCTATTCGCAGAGGCCGCATTCTCAACAGACTGCTAAGGATCGCTCCCCGGTGAAAACAGTCCACGTTGACCGCGCAACTCGAACCCGCCACGCGAGCCCCCTACTGGCGAACTGTCGATTGACAAGACTCCACGCGAAAGCGAGTACGTGAAAGTGCCCCCCCCACGGCGACCGCCTGACCGAATTGACCTACAAGTTATGCGGATGACGTCGCCCTCTGTCTCACCAACGTTTTTGCAAGACAAGCCATGGTATTGCCACTGCTTCATCGGCATGGACTTGGGGATAACGATCTCCAACGGGCCGGTAAGGCAAAAGAAAACTTCGTTTCCGCAATCATCGTAATAACCACCAAACTCGGTAAGTATGGCATCAATGCGCACGTCGGACTTATCTTGGATACCGACGTAACGAGTAACGCGATTGATTACCACGACCCTGTTGTCGCCCGCCTCTTTCGCATCGTAGATATAGCCCTTGCTATTCTCAGCGCCATACGCAGAAGAGACTAGGAATGTAACCAAAGAAACAACGGTTATAACGCAGGATGCATTTGCTAACATGACTTATTTGCCTCCATCATAGAGTGCCTTGCTGGCTTCATTGTATGAATGCTGATGAAGGGTTTCGAATCCGGAGGGATTGGCCCGGTATACGTCGAACAAAACGCTTTCACCGGGAAGCATATGTATGCCTTCATGCACAAATGTTCTAGCCAGGTCGGTCTGTATGTTTGCCGTACCACCGCTGTGGTCGGTAGTTATCACATTCTTGAAAATCGTGGTCTGTGGCGTGTAGTCAAGGTGATATTTGCTGCTTGATCCCAGTCCACCGCCCAAGGTAGTCGCCCGCGCTGTCGAAGATTCCCCGCCCGTGACAACCGTAGCGCCGACAAGCCCTAGCGCAACCTTGCCGGCGTTCGCCTTGAAAGACACGCCTTTCACGGTTACTACGACGGTTGCATTGGGATGCGAGCTCAATTTATTGACCGCATCCGTGTAAGCCTTGTTCACCTTCTGAATCTGTTTGTCAGTGAATTTGCCCTCGTTTTTATCCACGTGGCACTCGTAACTTGTTGACGAGTCCGACCTTGCGCAAGTCGTTCCATCAGGGTCGATATTGACAATCGGATTATTGTTTACGTAGGAAAATCTATTGAAATCGAAGGGGTTGCCGGCATTGGGCGGCCTCGGATCCAGGCTCAGAAATCGCCCTGCCTCCGTGTCGTAGTAACGCGCCTGCATATAAACGAGATCCGTCTCTGGATCGTTCACATGCCCGGTATAGCCCGGCCCGTTGGGAGCGGTTCCAAGCACCTGGCTCCCATAAGGCCTGTAGTCGAATGTAGCAGTGATGTTGCCGCTAGCATCTGTCTCCGCCAGTGGTGTCCCCTGAGGATCGGTATACACATAGGTCACCGTGTTGGCTTGGGCAGCTCCCCACAGGAATAGGCCAGCGATAAACTGCAGACTTTTCAGAACGGATTGGCGCGTCATCTTGAGTTCTCGATCAGCCCGATGCGGCCCAAGCACTCGCATTTCGAGGCATGTACCAAAACGATGCTGCAGGGCAAGTAGTGAGCAGTTGAGTCGCTACCGAGATTCACGGATTTAGCAACAACTGTATTTATGACACCACCCCACAGCCCTAGTCCAAACATGGGCAAGGATAAACATCGGTTCAATAAGGTGATCATCTTCATTGGCTCCATGCCGAGCATCCCGCTGCATTGCATGCGCGAACTTGAACGGGGTACACCTCATCGGGATCGATAGGCATCTCCATCTCAACGATGATAAAGCTGGTAGCTAAGCCGCTATATAGCCCAGCCCCCGTGTCTTCCCGCCGCACTTCATAGCGCGTAGCTCCTGCCACCGCAGCCCATTCTGCTCGGTATCCACCCATTTTCTGATTGAGACGGTATTGGACCACTGCCACATCCGGAACAGCGGGGAGCCTTAGCACGCTGATCGTGCTTGCCGGACTCCATGACCCACAACCTCCAGCGTTACACGCCTGCACTCGATAGCCATAGGTGCCGTTACCCCGGCCACTGGCACCCCAGCTGTTGGCATTACTCGCCTGCACCGTGCTCCAGCCTCCACCATTGACCTGCTCCTGCAAGGTGTAACTGGCGGCACCGCTGACGCTGCCCCAGCTCACGCTGTAGCTACCAGTGTTGCTGCTGGCCGGTACCACCAGGCTCGGCGCGCTCGCGGGCGGTATCGTCACCACCACCGTCGTACTGATGGCGGAGGTACCGTTCCAGCCGCTGCTATTGGTCGCCAATGCATGAAGAGTGTAGTTACCTGAGACGCCGACGTTCACGGTGAAGCTGGTGGCTGTGCCACTGTAGACCAGCACCAAACTTCCGCCATTGAGACTTTGATAGAGCTGGTAGCCCGTGGCCGTCGGACTGACCGCCCAGCTGACCGGAATCGCGCCACTACTTGTTGCCGGCACACTGATGCTCGCGGGTGTGGGCGGCGGGAGCAGCACCGACGTGCTCTGCGTTGCACTCCATACGCCACACGCTGTGGCGGTACATACCTGGACGCGATAGCCGTAGGTGCCGTTACCTCGACCGCTGGTACTCCAGCTCGTCGCACTGCTCGCCTGCACCGTCGTCCAGCCGCCGCCATTGACCTGCTCTTGCAGGGTGTAGCTGGTGGCGCCTGCGATACCGCTCCAGTTCACGGCATAGCCGCCGGTACTGCTCGTCGCCGGAAGACTGATGGAGGCAAACGGCCCAACCGTCAGTGGGCTTACCCCCCATTTGTCAAACCACGCCACGCCCTCTTGCACGGGGATGTACTGCACCAGCCGACCGGTGCCCAAGACAACATTGGAGGGAAGCGAAATGGCGACCGCGGCATGCGTGCCAGGTGCGATGTCCGGAATCCCGGCCCGTGTGAGGTCATTGACGAGAAGCTGGCCGCTGCTATCGACCAGATGATCGCCCAGGGTCACCGGATAGGTACCAACGCTACTAAGCGTTACCGTGCCTTGATTATTGATATCGACCGTTGCGGTGATGGTTTGCGCATCGGCGGACAGGGTGGGAGCACCAACCAGGGTCAACGCCACCTTGACCTGACTGGTATTCAGGGGGCTGCTGGTGTTGCACAGATTTCCGGTTCCGGTCGTGGCACACGCCGAATAAGGGCCAATAAACAACGGCACGGTGCCAAAGGCATCAAACCAGGCAACACCTTCTTGTACCGGCAGCAGCTTGAGACGATTGCCCGTACTCAGAACATTGCTGGCAGCGGTGGTCAACGTCACGGCCGCATGAGCGCCCGGCAGAATATCCGGAATGTTCACGCGATCCAGGTTGCCGTTCACGATGTTCCCGGAGGCATCGACGATCTGATCCCCCAGGTGCACCGGATGGGTTCCCGATGATGTCAGCGTCGCCGTCCCCTGGTTGCTGACATCCACCGTGACGTTGATCTTCTGGCCATCGGCCGACAACGAGGGTACGCCCACCATGCTCAACACCACGTTGACTTGTGAAGGGGTCAATATCGAAGTATCGGTGGCCGCTTTGGCAATGAGTTTCTTGCCCAAGTAGATGTAGGCCGTGCCTGTCGTAATCGCCGCGTCGTACTGATACAGCAGCTGCCCGGCCTGGTTGTAAAAGTAATACGTCGAGCTATTACCGCTGGCCGGTGTCTTCAGCACCCGGCGACCACTGGCATCGTAGGCGTAGCTGTCAAAGCCCGGAATCTGCAGCAGCTGGTTCTTCGCATCGAAAACCAGCGCATTACCGTTCTTGGTGGTGACGTTGCCGCGGTTGTCGTAGAGGAAGCTACTGGTGGTCGTGGCGCCATTGGTGATTGAGGCCAGGCGATTGGTCGCATCGTAGTTGTAAGCGTAACTCTGCCCCGCACTGGTGCGGTTGCGGATGTTATTGAGCGGGTCGTAGCTGTAGCTCTCGGTGCCCCACAGGCCGTTGGCTTGGGCCTGGGTCAGGCGGTTGAGGGTGTCGTAGCTCAACACCTTGCTGCGCGGACCACCGGCCAGGTCGTTAATGGTGTTGATATTGCCGTTGGCGTCGTAGGCAAAGTCTTCGCTGAGATTGAGAGTGCCGCCCTTGGCGTAGGTAAAGTTGCTCAACAGCAGGCGCGCATTCTTCTGCACCAGGTAGTCGGTACCGTTGCCGTAGGTGAAGTGCTGCACATCGCCATCGGGAAAGTAGCTGATGCCGCTGGCGTAACTGCCGACCTGGGTCGGGCGGCCCAACGCATCGGGCGCGTAGTTGATCACCGTGCCATCGGGATAGCTCAGCGCGCTGAGGTTGCCGTTGCCGTCGTGGCCATAGCGCAGCACGTTGGCGCCGTTGCCGTTGACGCTTAAGGTCTCCACCGTCGGCAAGCCGAGCTTGTTACGAGTCACTGCCGAGGCGCTGATGCCGGAGGTGCTGGTGGCGAGATTGCCCAGCGGATCGTAGGCGTAGCTGGTGCTTTGGGTGCCGGCTGGGGGCTGCAGGGTCAGCACGCGATTCATGGTGTCGTAGGTGCGCTGGATCTTGGCCGCATCGGCGACCTGCTCCTGGCCGCAGCCCGTACCGCTGATCGACAGGCCCGCCGCGGTCCAGGCAACGTTGTTGGCGCCGTCGTAGGCGGTCACCTCGCTGCCGCTCTCCGGCTCGGTGGTGCGGCACAGGCGGTGGTAGCTGTCGTAGGTCAGCGTCTTGGTCACGGCCACGCTTTGCGTGCCGTAGAGGCCGGACTGGGTGATGGCCAGCGGGTTGCCGTAGACATCGCGGGTGATGGCCTGGGCAATCCCTTCGGGCGCCTGCACCTGGATCACCGCGCTATAGGACGGCTGATCGAACACCTGATAACTGGTCGTGGTGACATAACCCTTGGCATCGGTCAGCTGCTGGCGCGCACCGGACAGATACGCCGTGGTGGTGGTCAGCGTGCCCAGCTCGGACGCCTGCTGGGTTTGGGTCAAACGGCCCAACGCATCGTAGACACTGCTCGTGCCGCTGCTCATCGCGCCGAGGTCCGGGGCACCACTGACCGGATAAGAGACGAAGGTCTTCTGTCCCTTCCAGTCGTAGTCGGTGCGCGCGCTGATGTCCGAGTTGGCGGTGCCGTTGATCGCGGTATCGCTTAGCACCGGGCGCAGCATCGCGTCGAAGTAGGTGGTGGTCAGCGCATTACCCTTGGTGGTCAGGCGCCGCCAATGGCCGCCGGCGATGCCGCGCTCGGCACCGGTGACGAAGTTATAGCTGAAGGTCTTGGGTGCCCACGCCACTTCGTCACCGGCCGGATAGGTGATGCCGGCGATGCGCCCCACCGGATCGTAGCTGTAGCTGGTGGTGTTGCCGGCCTGGTCGGTAATGCTACCAATCTGGCCGAAGTCATCGACCACCAGACTCTGCGTAGTGCTATCCGGGTAGCCGATCGACTGCGGGATACCGCGCTTGTAGTTGCTCAGCGTGGTCGTGTTGTTGCGACCATCGGTGAAGCTGGCGAGTTGACCTTGACCGTCAAAGGTATAGCTCATCAAGGTTTGTCCGAAGCGAGCACGCGACTGCAAGGTGACGTTGGACAGGTTGTAGGTGTTGAGGCTTTCAGTCTCGCCGGTGGTGAGGTTATCCACTTGCACTGGCAGGCCCAGCACCCAATGC
>NZ_JAPDPE010000128.1 GCF_026283955.1 Dyella silvatica
ACTTCTCCACCATGCGGCGGATTGTGCGAAACCTGCTGGTTGAGCTGGGTTTCAGCAACACGCTGATCCAGGAGGCCGAAGACGGCGACAACGCCCTGGCGATGCTGCGCGCGCAGCCATTCGACATGGTGGTTACCGATTGGAACATGCCCAACATGACTGGCATCGAGTTGCTGCGTGCGATTCGCGGCGAGCCTGCGCTGAAGGCGCTGCCGGTGTTGATGGTCACCGCCGAAAATAACCGCGAACAAATCATTTCCGCCGCGCAGGCCGGCGTGAACGGCTATGTCGTCAAGCCCTTCACCGCGGTCACGCTGAAGGAAAAGCTGGACAAGATTTTCGAGCGGCTTGCCGCCCAGGGAGCAGCGTAATGAGTGCGAGCATGCCGGTAGTGGGTGGACATATGCTGGGCAGCACGGCGCTTTCAGGTGGAAGCCTGCCGCCCGAATTACAGCAGCTGCTGCATAGCGCTGACGGCGCCGCGTTCGAGCAGGCGCTGGATACGCTGGTGCGCGAACGCGAGCAGCATCTGTTCCGCGCGCTTGGTCTATTGGCGCGCGATTTACATGTGGCGGTACAGCGGCTAGGCGGTGAGCTGGCACAAGAAGGCGTGCCCGACAGCGTGGCCGATGCGCGCAAGCATCTGCACGATGTACTGGAAATGAGTGCGCAAGCCGCGCATCGCAGCCTGGATTTCACCGAGCGCATGCGGCCGCAGGCCGACACCCTGGAGCAGCATGCCGATGCGCTGCTGGCCCTGGGCGACAGCAGCCCGGCGGCTACGGTATTGGCGCAGCAGGCACGCGAATTTGCCGGCAGTTGCCGCGATGGCCTGGCCGACATGGTGCTGGCGCAATCATGGCAAGACTTGTCCGGCCAGCGCATCAAGAAGGTCGCCACTTTTATCGGCAGCGTCGAATCCTCCTTGCTGGAATTGGTTCGCCTGACCGGCGCAGTGGCTGGCGGCGAGGCGCCGGTGGCGGCCGCCAAGGTGACCAATCAGGACGAAGTGGATCGGTTGTTGAGTGAGTTCGGTTTTTGACGATGAAATCTGGCTTCGTCGAGATAGCCATAGCCCCTCCCCCTGCTTGCAGGGGGAGGTTGGGAGGGGGTTAAGAGTTTGTCGCAAGCTTGAACCCCTCCCCAACCCTCCCCTGTAAACAGGGGAGGGAGTCAACAAAAGAAACGTTGCCCTTCTGGTTCACGCCGGAGTGACCAGAGATGAAAAACCAGGAAGGAACAAACGCCTCATGAATCCCGCACTAGACAGCGAGCTACGCGACGACTTCCTGGTCGAGGCCAGGGAGCTGTTGCAGCGGCTGGACGAGCAACTGGTGCAGTTGGAAATCGCGCCGCGCGACAGCGATTTACTCAATGCGGTGTTTCGTGCCTTCCATACGATTAAGGGCGGCGCGGGCTTTTTGGCGATCGATTCGATGGTGCAGCTTTGCCATCAGGCCGAAGATCTGCTCAACGATGCGCGTAATGGCGTGGTCGTGCTCGATGCCACGCAGATGGATGCTTTGCTGGAGTCGCTCGACCTGCTTAATGCACAGATGGATGCGATGAGCGAAGGCGGCACGCTGCCTGCGCCATCGGATGCGCTGCTGCAACGCTTGCGCCTGACGCCGGCCAAGCCGGTGGCGGTGATGGCAGCTCCGGTGGTGATCGAAAACGCAGCTTCGACCATCGACGACAGCGAATTCGAAGCCTTGCTGGATAGCCTTTACGGCAGCAGCGGCGCCCCGGGCAAGGCCATCGAGACGGCCAGCGACAACACCATCAGCGACGACGAGTTCGAGGCGCTGCTGGATAACCTGCATGGCAAGGGTGGGCATCCCGGCCATCAGGAGACACCGCCGGCACCGATGCCATTGCCCGTTCCCGCCGCCGCCCCGGTTGCCGCAGAACCCGGCCATGCACCGGTGCGCAGCAGTACCGCCGAATCCACCGTGCGCGTGGATACCGGTCGGCTCGACGGCCTGGTCAATCACGCCGGTGAGCTGGTGCTGGTGCGCAATCGCTTGTTGAGTCTGGCGGCACGCAATGACGACGAATCGTTGACGACGGCGGCTGCCGACCTCGACCGCGTCGCCGACGAATTGCAAGGCAGCGTCATCGGTATGCGGATGCAGCCGGTGGGGCGTTTGTTTCAGCGCTTCCCGCGCATCGTGCGCGATCTGGCGCGTCAGCTCGGCAAAGAGATCGAGCTGGTCACCGAGGGTGAGGAGACCGATCTGGATCGCAGCCTGGTCGAGGCACTGGCCGATCCATTGGTGCATTTGCTGCGCAACGCGGTGGACCACGGCCTGGAAGGGCCCGACGAACGCGAACATGCCGGCAAGCCACGCAAAGGCACCGTGCGGCTGGCGGCCAGCCAGCGTGGCGAACGCATTGTCATCGTGGTGAGCGACGATGGCCGCGGCATGAATCCCGACGTTTTGCGCCGCAAGGCGGTCGAGAAAGGCGTGATCGACGAAGCGCAGGCCGCGCGGCTGAGCGAAAGCGAATCGCTGGAGCTGATCTTCCGTCCCGGTTTTAGTACGGCAAGCGCGGTGTCGGATATCTCTGGCCGCGGCGTCGGTATGGACGTGGTCAAGACGCGGGTGATCGAACTGGGCGGCACCTTGCAGGTGCGCTCGCGCCTGGGCCAGGGCAGTGAACTCGAACTCGCGGTGCCGCTGACGCTGGCGATTCAACGCGTGTTGATGGTTGGCGTGGCCGATCGCTTGTTTGCCTTGCCGTTGAGCAATGTCGAAGAGGTTTTCGAACTGGCGGCCGGGCAGGATCAATGGCTGGATGGCCGCCGGGTGGCCTCGCATCGCGGCCGTGCCCTGCCGCTGGGCGATTTGACCGGTTGGGCCGGGGTGAGCGCCGCCAAGGCGCCGCGGCAAGTGGTGGTTTTGCATATTGGCCATCAACGCCTGGGTTGTCTGGTGCATGCGGTGATCGGACGCGAAGACGTGATGGTCAAGCCCTTGGGCTCGCTCTTTATCGGTGTGCCAGGCGTGGCCGGCGCCACCGTCACCGGCGATGGCCGCCTGGCCCTGGTGCTGGATCTGGCCAGCCTGGCTGACGAAAGCAGCGATTTATTACTCACAGCACGAGCGGTTGTTTGACATGGGTAGTTACTGACATGGATCTGGTTAGCCTTATCGGGACGATCCTGGCCTTTGTGGTCATCATCGTCGGCACCATTCTCAAGGGCTCCAGCATTGGTGCGCTGTGGAATCCCGCGGCGTGCGTCATCGTGTTTCTCGGCACCATCGCCGCGGTGATGGTGCAGAACCAGGGCCAGGTGCTCAAGCGCGCGATGAGCATGGGCAAGCTGATTTACAAGCCGCCGAAACATCAGCCGGACGACCTGGTCAGCCGGGTGGTCGGCTGGAGCGAAATATCGCGCCGCCAGGGCTTGCTCGGACTGGAGCCGCAGATCGATGCGGAAGCCGACAGCTTTACCCGCAAAGGCTTGCAATTGCTGGTCGATGGCAGCGAGCCGGAATCGATCCGCAGCGTGCTCGAAGTTGAGCTGGATACGCGCGAGCAAATCGATCTGGCCGCGGCCAAGGTGTACGAAAACGCCGGCATCTACTCGCCCACCATGGGCATTATCGGTGCGGTGATGGGCTTGATGGCGGTCATGCAGAACCTGGCCGATCCGAGCAAGCTCGGCCACGGTATCGCCGCCGCGTTTGTGGCGACGATTTACGGCGTGGCGTTGGCCAATCTGTTGATGCTGCCGATGGCTTCGCGGCTAAAGGGCCTGATCACCAAGCAGTCGCGCATGCGCGAAATCCTGATCGAAGGGCTGGTGTCGATCGCTCAAGGCGACAACCCGCGGCAGATCGAGGCGAAGTTGCAGGGCTATCTGTCATGAGGGCGCAGCCATGAGCCGCCGCAAGCATCACGAGGAGCACGTCAATCACGAGGCGTGGGCGATTCCCTATGCCGACTTGATGACCTTGCTGCTGGCCTTTTTTGTGGTGATGTATGCCGTCTCGGTGGTCAACGAGGGCAAGTACCGGGTGATGTCGCAGTCGATCATCGAAGCCTTCAACGGCACCAGCCGCCGACTGGATCCTGTCCACAGCAGCAACGTCGCCCCGGTGGCGCCGGTGCCGGCCGATCGCAAAAACAGCCAGGCGCAGAACTCGGTGCTGCCACGCATCGCGCCGCCGTTGCCCTCGCGCAACCTGGCCACATCATCGATGCAGAACGGCGCGCAGAAACGCCAAAGCAGCGAGCAGGAAAACCTGGAACGTATCCAGGATCAGGTGCGGCGCGCGCTGCAGCCGCTGATCGACAAAGACCTGGTAGTGGTACGGCGGACCAAGACCTGGCTGGAAATCGAAATCCGCACCGATATTCTGTTTCCCAGCGGCGTGGCCCGGCTGTCGGCACCGGCTGACGACGTGCTCAATCACATCGCCTCGATTCTGGCGCCGTTTCCCAACCCGCTGCGGGTCGAGGGCTATACCGACGACAAGCCGATCAATACGGCGGTCTTTCCATCCAACTGGGAACTGTCCGCCGCGCGGGCGGCCAGCGTGGCGCGATTATTTGTCGAGCAAGGTATCGACCCGTCCCGGCTTGGCATCATCGGCTGGGGAGAAATCCGCCCGGCAGCCGATAACCTCAGCGAAGAGGGGCGCAACCGCAATCGCCGCGTGCTAGTGGTGGTGTTGAGCGACCGCAGCGCGCCGGTGCGTTTCTACAGCGACGCCAATCATCCATTGGCCGAGGTCGAGCCGACGCTGGCCCCAGGCGTCAGCGCCGACGCCCCGGTGGCCGCGCCGATCGGCGGCAGCGCCGTATCGCCGGCGAGCGAAGCGAATCCGCCCGAGACGGCTGCGGCCAAAGCCGCTGCGCCGCCCGTGCAAGCCACCGTCCGCGTGGTTGCCACCAGCGTTCCCGTACCCGAGGTCAAGGGATGACAAGCAGCGTCAAGCCAGCGGCAACCCCATCCACTCACGGAGCCGGCGCATGAGCGCGGCGGCCACCGCCGCCGTGGCGCTCAGTCAGTGGCTGGTTTTTCAACTCGCCGGTCAAGCCTATGCAACACCGCTGACTCATGTGAGTGAAATCATTCGCGAAGGGGTGCTGACGCCGGTGCCTGGGGCGGCAGGCGAGGTGCTTGGCATTCGTCAGCTGCGCGGACAGATCGTGCCGGTGCTCGACGGTTGCCGTCGCCTGGGTCTGGCGCCCGTGGCCAGGGCGGCCCAGGCGCAGGCGCATATCGTGGTGCTGAGTCAGTTGATGCAGGGGCAACACGCCGAGCCGGTGGGTTTGCGTGTCGATACCGTGGATGGGCTGCTATCGGTGAATGAGTCCGAGATCAGTGCGCCGCCGTCGGGGCGTGCGCTCAGGGCGAGTGATCCGGTGCGTGGCGTGGTCGCATGGAAACAGGGTTTCGTGGCACTGCTGGATGTCGGCAAGCTGTGTCGTTTATCAGGAGAGGTTGCAGATGCAGATTGAGATTGGCGTGATGGTGCTGACGCTGCTGGCGGTGGTCCAGGGCGTGATGTTATTCGTCGTATGGCGTCAGCTGCGTTTGCAGCGTATGCAATTGCATCAGTGGCTGCTGGCCTCGACCGGCGATGTGCCGACGTCGATGCTGGTGATCGCCCAGGCACGCATGGAGCGCAAGCTCGAATCCCTGCAGTTGCAGCTCGAACTGCCGCGCGCGCGGCCGGCACCGGTGGCGGTGTCCGACAGCTTCGGGCTGGCCCAGCAATTGGCCCGGCAAGGTGCCGGCGTGGAAGAGCTGATCGCCCGTTGCGGTTTGTCCCGCGGTGAAGCCGAACTGGTGCAGCGGATGCAAGAGATCGCCGCCTAGGGGGTGAAGGGCATGGCTTAGGCTGTTCTGACGTCGCGCTAGACTTGCTGGTCCATGGAGGATCTTCAATGAGCGATAGTTTTACCCGTGACGAACTGGATCTGCTGCGCGAGCACGGCATCGTGATTTTCGCCGAGCGGGTAATTTACGAGGCGCAACCGCCGCTGGCCGAGGCGCGTATCGCCGAGATCCAGGCGCTTTGCTCGGGGCCATTGCCGCCAGGCCTGCTTGAGCTATGGCGAATCACCGCGGGCGGCCGGATGGACTATGACCTCAGCCTGTCGATCGATGGCTGCGAGGAGGCCATCAGCTGGTGCGAATTGTTTTTCGATGGCAGCCGGCGCTACAACGATCTGCAAGGATGGATCGAGCACGAGCAGGAGATCACCGAAGCCGCCGCCGAAACCCATGGCAGCCATTGGAGCGGCAAGCTGGACTACCTGCCTTTTGGTGGTTTCGAGTATTGCGACCGGATCTACGTCGAGATCAACCCCGGCCCTGATTATGGCCAGGTCATCGCATGGAAAAAAGGCATGGCATGCAGCAAGACGGTATGGCCACCCTGGCGCCGAATGTGCGCGCAGCCTTTGCCGCGCTGACGCTCGATGAAGATCCGTTGCTGTCGAGGGGTAACTACTACGCTGGCATAGACTTGCTTGAGTATCTGGATGAGCGCATCGCGGAGCATGGGCTTGGGCAGGCACTCGCCGATCAATTGATCGCGTTCTACCGGCGTGCTTTTGTGGACTGGCGCCCCTTGCTTGAGAGCGGCACATGGGGCGATGCCCCGCGTGCCATGAATCGAGCGATACGTTATGCGATTGCCACCGATGACGCGACGCTTATCGGGCAACTGGCCGCGGCCGGGGTTCGATTCGATCAAGCGTTGCGTGGCAGGGCCAAACCCATCGACGATGCGCTGATCAGTCACGCGTTTGCGGCGGTGGATGCGCTGATGACGGCGGGCGCGGTCGTACCGGCGTCAGCCTTGCAGCAAATTAACCGCGCCATCCCCGCGCCACTCGTTGCGCGGTTGTTGCATCACGGAGCGCAAGCGGATGCCATGGCCATAGCGCGCTGTGTGGCTTGCGGTTCGGCGGACAGTGCGCGACTGATCGCCAGGGCCTGCCACGATGACGTATCGGCTGACTACGCGGCGGCCAGCCAGGCCATGCGCGAACGCTACGAAGCCGATCTATGCAAGGTCCAGACGGGCAAGCTCGGGCACTATCTGGGCGCAGACGGCCTGGCCGAGCGCATCGAACATTTGCGCCGTTTCGTTCTTTAAGAAGAGGGCGATGCCGCGGCTACTCAAGCGGCTGGGCTGGGCCCTGTCCATGGCTCGGGGCGGCACGGCGATAGCCGCGGCGTCGCCCGACACCGGCGGCCTGCCGCCCTGGCATTTTCAAATGACCAGGCAAGAGCTCATGGCGTTTGCCGACGACGGCCCGTACCAATCCTTTAGCTATGGCGAGCCGCCGCGTGCTTGAACGTAAGCGCCGTGTAGCCAGGGCGAATGCCGTTCTCACGTCGAAGCACTGCACGCGATTATCTGGTTGAGACGGCGTACCCTTTGCGTTTTTTACGCCACATCCATCTGGGAGCCAGCCATGGCCAGCTATGACCCGATCGATTCCACGCTAAGTCGTGAGCAGGCGCTGCATGCTCTGTACGAGGCGGCGGAGCTCGAGCACTGCCTTATGTGCACTTACCTGTATGCCGCCTTTTCGTTGAAGACCTCCATCGATGAGGGGCTGAGCGCCGAGCAACTCGACGCGGTGACACGCTGGCGGCGCATCATCATGCAGATCGCTACCGAAGAGATGGGGCATCTCACCTCGGTGTGGAACATCACCACGGCGCTGGGTGGCGCACCGCGGGTGGGGCGGTCGAATTTTCCGCTTGATCCGGGTTACTTGCCGGCCGGCGTGGTGGTCAAGCTGGCACCTTTCACTGCGGCAACGCTGCAGCATTTTATTTATCTGGAGCGCCCGGCCGGCTCTGACGAGCCGGAGGGTGAAGGCTTTGCGCCCGAGCGCGCCTTTGTGCGCAGCGTCGATGGTCCTCGCCTCACGCCGATGGGGCTGGATTACGACACCGTTGGCGCGTTCTACGAAAAGCTCGGCGAAGGCCTGCGCAAACTGGCCGACACGCACGGCGAGGCGGGCGCCTTGTGCGGCGACCCGGCGTTGCAGCTGTCCGAAGCCGAGGTATCGCTGCCCGGCAGCAAGCGGGTGATTTGCTTGAAGACGGCGCTGCTGGCCTTCGACGCCATCATCACCCAGGGCGAGGGCGCACAGCAGAACACCGAAGATTCGCACTATCAGAAATTCGCCGGCATACGCGCGGAATACGAGGCCTTGCTGGCGGCCGATCCGTCTTTTGCACCGGCGTTTCCGGCGGCGACCAATCCCGTACTGCGACGCCCGCCACGTCCGGAAGGCCGGGTGTGGATCGAAGACGCCAAGGCGATTGCCACGGTGGACCTGGCCAACAGCGCGTATGGCCTCATGCAGCGTTTGCTTGCCTACACGTACGCCCTGCCCACTCAAGATCCGGACAAGATGTTGACGCTGGATCTGTCGATTGGCTTGATGCACGCGCTGGTACCGCTGGCCGAGCGTGCGGCGCGCTTGCCGGCTGGCCCGTCGAACCCGCACTGCCATGCCGGGGTGACGTTTATTACTTTGCGCGACAGCGCTGCGTTGCCGCCGGGGCCGAGCGCACGGCGCTTTTTTTGCGAGCGCATCCAGCAGTTGGCGGATGCGGCAGTACGCTTGAACGAAGCCGGCGATGCGCGCACGGCCGCCGCCGCCTCGATCTTCTCCCGCTTGGCGCAACAGGCATTGCAGGGGTTCGATCTTTCCAAGCCGGTGGCGCCAGTCGTATTGCCGGCGTCGGCGTCGTTGCCGGCGACTTCCGCGCCGCCGACATCCATGCACGACGGCATCGAGCAGGTCGAGGGCGAAAAACTGAGCTTGCTGTTCGAGGCGAAGCGCTGCATCCACGCGCGCTTCTGCGTCACCGGCGCGCCCACGGTGTTTCTGGCCAATGTGCAGGGCCCGTGGATTCACCCCGACACGATGGACGTGGAGCGGCTGGCCGATATTGCCCATGCCTGTCCCTCGGGCGCCATCCGCTATGAGCGGCGCGATGGCCGTCCGAATGAGTCCGCGCCGCCGGTGAATCTGCTTGCTACACGTGAGGCGGGCCCGTACGCGTTTCGCGGCGAGCTGCATTTGAACGGGGTGCCGGCGGGTTATCGCGCCACCTTATGCCGCTGCGGTGCATCGAAGAACAAGCCGTTTTGCGATGGCTCGCATCATGACATCGGCTTTAGCGCCAGCGGCGAACCGGCGACCGGGACATCGACCGATGCCCTGGCCGTGCGTAATGGTCCGCTGCAGATCGATCCGCAAACCAACGGCCCGTTGAAGATACGCGGCAACCTTGAGATGACCAGCGGCACCGGTCGCATGGTGGCACGGCTGACCAGCGCGTTTTTGTGTCGTTGCGGCGGCAGCCAGAACAAGCCGTTTTGCGATGGCAGCCATGCAAGGATCGGCTTCATCGCGGACGGATCTGAGCGGTAGCGATCAGGCCACATCGGCACTCAGCCAGTGGCGCGCGGGCTTTGGTCAAGGCGAGGCCCGCCGCTATGGATGGCCCGTCCGCGCATGGGCGGTGTCCGCTGTTGAGCCAGGGCAGGCATTGCAAGCATCGAATACTCGTCGCCTGCCTGCCGCGCACGCCATGCCCTGACAGTTGTCACCGCCATGGCCGCCGCTTTCACACTAGAGTGCGCGGCGTGGATGGCGGACCATCCCGCTACGCTTGAGGGGAGAAGGTGATGGCTGACAACGAAACGCATGCGCGGCCATGGGTCGACCCATGGACGTTGGTGGGGTTGGTGCTGTTACTGCTGCCTTTGTTCACCATGGCTCATGAGTTGCTGGGGCATGCATTGGTCTGCATCGCTACTGGTCATCGACCCAGTGAGCTGGGTGCGTACTATGTCGAATGCTCGCAGACGAGCGGATGGACCACGCGCATCGTGGCGATGGCGGGTACCGGCGTGGATGTCTTGCTGGCGCTGCTGGCCTATCTGATATGGCGCAAGGTGCGACGGCCATGGCCGCGGCTGCTGTTGTGGACCGTGTTTGCCGTCAAAGGCATGGTCGCGGCCGGCTATTGGATGTACTCGGGGGTAAGCAATCTTGGTGACTGGGGACCGGATGTGGGTGGCGGCATCGGCCCGCTGCCCTGGCCGTGGCTGTGGCGGGCAGGCTTGTTCGTGGTCGGTCTGTACGCGTATATCACCGTGGTTCGCTTAAGTATCCGCATGCTTGTGGCGATGCTCGGCGGTAGCGACCAATCGCGACAGGTTCAACGGCAGATCGCGATGACGGTTTATGTCGTGGGTGGCGCGGCTGCATTGCTGGTCAGCCTGTTCAACCCGCATGGCCTGGTGATCACCTTGACCTCGGCGGTGGCGTCTTCGTTTGGCGGCATGGCTGGCTTGTTCAACGTAGCGTATTGCCGGCACGTCGATTTGCCCGCCAGCGATTTCTACATTGGCCGCCGCTACAGTCTCATGCTGATGGGGGTGTTGGTGACGCTGGCGTTTGCAGCCATCCTCGGGCCGACTATTTATTTGCATTGATTCATTGGGTAACCCGGCATGTCTGCGTTGGGCTGACGCGGACATGCCGGGGCAGTGGTGCTGGGTGAGAGCGGGGGCTGAGGCCAGTGCCACGGCGTCGTTGGCACAATTGATCGAGGCGAAGGTGTCACCGGTGACGATATTTCCGTTTGTCCCGAAGCCTTTTATGCAGATATCTAACCTCAGCATGCCTGGTGGCTTTACGGACGGATCTTCTCGCTGCTTGATGCGCTCAACCCAGGTTGATGCTTGGCCAGAAAATCAACGACCAGGTCACTGATCTGGTCGGGCGTATCCAGGGTGGCGAAGTGGCTTGCATCGAGAATATGCACTTCTGCCTGCGGTGCATCGCGCAGATAGGCATATGCCCCCGGCGTCGTGAAGAACTCATCGCGCTTTCCCCATAGCACCAGCACCGGAACGCGCATCTTGCGCAAGTTTGCCTGCCAGGTGGGATAGCGCTTGATATTCGTGCCGTAGTCGAACCACAGGTCGTTGCGCGCCTCGATCACCCCTGGGCGTTGCTCCGATGCCATCAGCTGCAATAAGGCATCAGGGCCGGCATGGTCTTCATCGGACCATCCCGCGGCTTGTGGATATTTGATGGCGTGGAGATAAGCCGTACGGCGTTGATCGAGCAACGGGTTGCGTGCATCCCAGTGCCGCCGTAATTCGCCTTGCGGATCTTGCGCCGCGGGAAACCCGTCAAGGTGAATCACGCCGTTCTGGACCATGATTGCGGTAATCGCCTGCGGATCGGTGCTGATCAGGCGAAATCCAATCGGCACACCATAATCTTGCATGTACAAGGCATAGCGATGGATGCCACGAGCCTGTAGAAAATGCCTTACCGTTTCGGCCAGGTGATCGAAGCTGTAGCGATAGCTGCGGTGATCGGGAGCATCGGAGTAGCCGAATGACGGATAGTCGACGGCAATGACGTGCACCGCTTGTTTGGCGACAAGCGTTTCCATCACCTTGACGTACATCAGCGAAGACAATGGATTGCCGTGTAAGAAGACGATGGTTGGTGCTCGCGGGTCGCCACCCTCGCGGTAGAAGAGATGAAGGCCATCGACTGCTTGCCAGTTCTCGGCCAGCCTGCCTGCCGAAGCGGCATGGGTGATACCGCAGAGAGCCAGCAGCAATAAGAGCCTGGAGATGATTTTCATGAATGCCCTATGGTCGAGTGGGTTAGTCGGTCGGCGCTTTGCTAGGAACCATGGCAGCGACGGCCGGGTTCGCATGGACTGTGCCGAGCGCAGGGGATTTGCCGGTTAGTATTCAAGCCATGAGCCACTCGGTGAAGTGATGATTTTTCACGCAGCGATGAATCTGTTTCATCCACGGAGCGATCCATGAACGACGCGCCGGCGAGGTACCTGTTACCGCCGATGCATACCTTGCGCACGCTCGAGGCACTCGGGCGTTTGCGCAATTTCACCAGGGCCGCGGAAGAGCTTTGTCTCACCGCCAGTGCGGTCAGTCATCAGATCAAGGCGATCGAATCGTTCTATGCGACCAAACTCTTTCAGCGCAATCGTCACGATGCCGTACTGACGCCTGCGGGCGAGCGGCTTCTCGATGTCGTCCGCGGCGTATTGCAGCAACTTTCGGAGGTTGGTGCATCGCTGCGGCAGCGTGATGCCAGCCAGCTTTCACTAACCGCGCCGCCCTCGCTGGCCAGCCGTTGGCTGATGGCCCGCCTGGGCGGGTTTCTGCAGCATCATGCAAGCATCGATTTCAGGCTTCGCGCCACCTCGGCACTGGTCGATTTAGATGCCGAAGAAGTCGACCTGGGCATTCGTTATGGTCATGGCCGTTGGCCTGGCCTGCGCAGCGAAAAACTGTTCGGTGAAGAGATTTTCCCGGTGGCATCGCCGGCTTATCTCGCGCAGATGAAGGTGCGGCGTTCGACGGATCTGAAACGTTGCCAGCTGCTGCAGGATGATTTTCAGTCGTGGGGTGAGTGGTCTGCCAAAGTCGGATGGGTCTTGGGGCACGCGGCTGCTGGCCCTGTTTTCAGCGACTCGGCGCTGCTGCTTCAGGCCGCCGAGGCGGGGCAGGGGGTTGCACTTGCGCGCAGCGTGTTGGTGGCTGACGCGATCGCCGCTGGCGTGCTCGTACGTATCGGCAAGTGGGCCATGCCTGCGCCCGGTGGCTACTACCTGGTAGCGCCTTCCCGCCGCGCCGATACAAGCTCGGCCGCAGCCTTTCGGGATTGGCTGACTCAGCTCACTGGGCAGTAGAGCACCCGGTTTGCCAGGGTCGGGTATCTGCGCCAGCCTGTAGAAAACAAACCTTGCGCAGGGGCTGGCGGCCGAGCATGCTGGGTGCCGTTTCGGGTCAAGCCGGTGGCCTAGGGGCAGCCCGGGGATGCCATTGTGTCGAGTGCGGCCTGCTGCAGCTAGGTGCCGTTGCAGGCCGTCGTATTTTTTAGGGTCTGATGCGCGGGTGAGCGTTGGATCGTGCGAATGTCAGTGCCGTCGCGAGCGGGTGGGGCGCGAACGAGTTTCGGTTTAGTCGCTGTGGTGGGCGTCTGTTGATCGAGCAGGGGGCATGATCATGCAAACTCACACACTCAAACCCAAGGCTGCGCCACCGCCAGCGGCCGCCAAGAAGGCGCCCGCTCAAATGCATGCCGAGGTCGCGCAAGAGCCTGGCGCGAATGCGCGGTCGAGCCCGCAACGAGCGATAGGAAATCACGCGCTAAAGCGACGGCAGAAGACCGATCTTGATCGCTTCGACGACAGTTTCGACACGCTCGCCGCCGCCCGTCCCGGCTTCGATTTCAGTCAGATACCGGTGCGCAGCCGGGCCGCGGAAGGCGTGCTTTATCGCCATGCGGCGGCATCGGGGCCAGCGATCGCGCCGGCGATCGTGCATGAGGTGCTGCGCGACCAGGGCCGACCGTTACCTGCCGATGACCGGCGTGAGATGGAAGCGCGGTTGGGATATGACTTTGCCGACGTGCGTATTCATACCGACCGGCGCGCGGGGACATCGGCCGAGGCGGTCGCCGCACATGCTTACACGGTGGGGCGGCATATCGTTTTTGCGCCGGGGCATTTCGACCCGGCGTCGGCACCGGGCCGACGATTGCTGGCCCATGAACTGACGCACGCGGCAAGTTCTGCGCCCGGCATGCCGATACCCTCGGGCCAGCTGCGGATCAGCTCGCCGACGGATGTCGCCGAACGGCACGCGGTGGCCGTGTCGGAAGGGCGCGTCGCTGCCGTCACGCCAGCTGCCGCGCCGGCTGGGCTTTTTCGACAGCCCGCCGGCGGCTCGCCTCTGGCCGGGGTCACGGTCAACCAAAGCAAGGTGACCGTCCCGACGATCGCCGGGTTGTCCTTCTCGGCCAGCAAGATTCCCGCGGATGCACCGAGTGTGACGTTCTCGATCGTGGGCGATCGCGCCAGGATCGTAGCGGGGACCACGATCGACCCCGATTCCGGCGTAATCACCGTAGCCCCCGCTCAAACCGGCGGCAGCGCCCACGTCGAGGCTCGCCAGAACGCCCCGGGGCTGGTCACCGCCTCGCCGCCGACCGCACCGTTCAACTTCGTTGCGATCCCATCGGGGATCACCAGCACCATGTCGTCCACCCGTGGCGTGGGAGGCTTCTACGGTGGCAATTTTACCCACACGTTTTCCTCGCCAGCGGGCGGACAGGCCGCGCTGGAGGGGGCCCGCGTCAACGAGCGCTTCCCGGCTGCCAGCGGCACCACGCTTACCCTCACCGGCGGGCTTGGCACGGTGGTGGTGACGGTTAACGATCCCGACTCGGTCACCGCCGGCTGGCCGCTGGGTAGCTCCGGCATGATGGGCGACTCGGATCATGTGAGCTGGAGCATCAACGCCATCGATGCCGGTCCCTTTGTTGCCAATGCCTCTCATCCGTCGCCCAGCCCCGGGCTGCCGCAGGCATTGACCGCGACGCAGAACTTCCACAATCTGACTTTTCCTAGCCAGAGCTTCAGCACGGCGGCGGTTGCTTCCACGACGCATCGCCGAGCCATCGAGGATCGCGGCAATAGGCTGCAAGCGGTGACCAGCGCCAACGCCGCGGGTATCAGCCAGGAGGTTGTCGAGGATTACGCGGGGCCGTCGGTATTTCGCCGTTGCGCCGCCTCTCCTACGTCCATCCCGGTGACGCCGCCATCGCCATCGCCACCGCCGCGAGGAAGAGGCGCACGCGCCAGAGCACCCAGGCCGGCGACGTCGACTATTACGGTCGACGTCGAAGGACGGTCAGCGAGACCCACATTCAGTATTAACTCCCCCGATCTCGGTTGCACGATCACGCCCCGCGGCGTGCTTACCGCCGGGACAACCGCCGGCACGGTCACCGTGCGGGCCGGTAACACGACGAATTTCGACGAGGTTAGCGTAACCGTGGCCGCGCCGGCTGCCGCGGCGCCCCCGGCAAGCCCAACAAACCCATCGAACCCATCGAACCCATCGAATCCACCGAATCCACCGAACCCACCGCCCTGACCGTGGCTACTCCGGCTGCTCGAATGCGCTGTTCCGAGGCGATGGTTGCAGCCGCATGGGTCAGAGCG
>NZ_JAPDPE010000129.1 GCF_026283955.1 Dyella silvatica
GCATGCGCCGCGCGCATCGACTCGACCTGACTGGCCAACCGGGTCGCCAATCGGCTGCACACCAGGGCGGCGACAAAGAACAGGCATACCGCCAGCACATCGTCCGGGCTGGCAATGGTCAGGGAGTAACGCGGTGGCGCAAAAAAGAAGTTGTAGCCGAGAAAACACATGCTGGCGGTATAGACGGCCACGGCCATGCGGGTACGTACCGCCACCACCAGCACGGCGGTAAGAAAAATCAGCGACAGATTGGCGACCGACAGATAACGGTCGGCGAGAAAGGAAAGCCCGAACGCAATCGATACGGCCAAGGTGGCGTAGGCGTACTCATCGCGCCGCCCTCGCCCGCCCGGCATGCGCAGCAGGCGGCGTGCCTGCGCGCGTTCCGCCGGCGTGGCGATGATGGTCAGCTCCAGGTGCGCGCCACGGCGCAGCAAGCGTTGAACCAGCGAGCGGCCAAAAAAACTCACTACCGGTCGTTCGCGGGTGCGGCCGACGATGATCTGGCCGACACCGTCGCGATCGGCATGGGCGATCAACTCATCGGCAATCACATGGCCACGCAGCACTACGGTGTCGCCGCCGAGCCGCCGCGCCAGCCGCATCGCCGCATCGACCCGCTCGCGCCGGGCCTTGTCCAGGGTGGCGCCGGTATCGACAAAGGCCACGCTCCATGGCGAGCCGCGCCGCTCCGCGATGCGGCGCGCCACGCGCACCAGGTATTCGCTCTGGCTATGCCCGTCGATGGCGGCAAGCACGCGTCGACGCACCGGCATGACCCCGCCGCGCGCCAGCATGTGTTCGCGCAAATCGCTGTCAACATGGCCGGCCACGGTATCCACCGCCAGCTCGCGCAAGGCGCCCAGGTTGGTCGGCGAGAAGAAGGCATCCAGCGCCGCGGCAGCGGTTTCCGGCACATAAACCTTGCCTTGCTTGAGCCGCTGGATCAGCTCGCGCGGCGGCAAGTCGACCAGCACGATGTCGCGGGCGCGATCGAGAAACGCATCGGGTACGGTCTCGCGCACGGTCACATTGGTGATGCGCCGGACCTGATCGTTAAGGCTTTCCAGATGCTGCACATTGAGCGCGGTGTAGACCTCGACCCCGGCATCGAGCAGCTCGGCAATGTCTTGCCAGCGTCGCTCGTGACGGCCGCCAGGCAGGTTGCGATGCGCCAGCTCATCGACCAGCAACACCGCCGGGCGCCGGGCCAGCGCGGCATCCAGGTCGAACTCGGTAAAGTCTTTGCCGCGATAGTTGACCTTGCGCCGCGGCAGTACTTCTAGCCCTTCAACCAGCGCCTGGGTTTCGACGCGACCATGGGTTTCGACCAGGCCGACCACCACGTCGACGCCTTGACGCTTCAGCTCGCGCGCCGCCGAAAGCATGGCAAACGTCTTGCCGACACCGGGAGCCGCGCCGAGAAAAATTTTCAGCTTGCGGTTTTGATCGTCGTACGAGGTGCCCAACAAGGCATCGGCGCGGGCTTCGCGGGAGGGTTCAGTCATCAGTGGCGCGCTCCACGCATTCGCCTTCTCAACCCGGAAGGCATAGGGGGTCAAACAGCAAATCGCTCCGCCAGGCGAGGCCTGACGGAGCGGGAATCAAACGCGCCGCCAGATTAACGCTTTTGCTGTGCATCCAACGCAAGATTGACCTGCAACACATTGACGCGCGGCTCGCCCAGCACGCCTAGCTGACGCCCGGAGGTTGCCGCTGCCACCAGCTTCTGCACATCGGCCTCGCTCATGCCACGCACCCGCGCCACGCGGGCCAGCTGGTACTGCGCCGCCGCCGGGGTGATCTCCGGGTCGAGGCCGCTGCCGGAGGCGGTGACCAGGTCTGCCGGCACCGGCGCGGTGTTGCCCGGGTCAGCCGTGTGCAAGGCATCGATACGCTGCTTGACCGCATCGACCAGCGCCGGATTGGTCGGCCCCAGGTTGGATGGCGTGGAAGAAGCGCCGTTGTTGGCCATCGGCGTGGTGGCAGACGGACGGCCCCAGAAATACTTGGGCTCGGTGAACGACTGCCCGATCAGGCTCGAACCGACCGCCTTGCCATCCTTCTCGACCAGACTGCCGTTAGCCTGCTTGGGAAACAGCAACTGTGCGACGCCGGTGACCGCCAGCGGATAAATAACGCCGGTGATCACGGTCAGCAACAACAGCATGACCAGAATATTGCGGAGGAGCTTGCTCATGTCGTGGATCTCGGTAGTACTGGATTGAAACGTGCTGGATTGAAACGTGCTTGATTGAATCGGATCTGATTGGGTCCGGTCTGATTGCATCGAGCCTGGTCAAACCAGGCTCGATAAAACCGGCCTGCTCAGTAATGCAGGATGGCGTCCATCAACGCGCTGACCTGATAGTTCTTGCGGCCGCCGTCGTAAATCGCCAGGTCATACGAATGCTCGTAGCGAATCTCCGGGCGAATCTCCAGGTCTTGCGAAACCCAGTGCGTCAGGCCCAGCGTGTGGCTGGAATAACGGGTGGCAAAACCGGTGCGCTGACCCTTCTCGTCGTTATAGAACTCGTTGCGGAACGAGATCATGTTCTTCGGATTCAATTCGACGTTGAAGTAATTGACCACACCGAAAGCACCGGCCCTGCCCGCCGTCGGTGACGAGCCGGCCACACCTGGAATGCCATCAGGGCCATAACCCGGGATATTGCGGCCGAAGATGCGATAGGCCTCGGTCAGCATGTGCACGTCGTGGCTGAAACGATGACCCCAGGTCATCACGTACATCTGGATATTGTTGTAGTTGTAGTCGGAGTGGTTAAGGCTATTGATGCAGGGGTAAAGCATGTCGTTGTTGTCGGCCGACACCCAGCGCACGCACGCCTGCAGCGTCGGTCGCGCAGAGTGGTTCCACACGGCCGTGTCGTTGCCGCCGTTCACACCGACCTGCAAGGTCCAGTGGTCGTTGAGCTTGGTGGTGGTCATCACACCCATCTGGGTATACGGGTCGACCGTGTACAGAATGGAATGCGTCAACAAGTAATTGTTCGGCGAAAACTGCGCCTCGATGTCGGGCAGCGACAAGTAACGACCGATGCGCACGTTCATGCCCTGCGCCACCGACGGGATATAGATGTCGGCGTAGAACAGCATCGGGTCATAACCCATGGTCTTGCCCGGCAACGCCTTGCTGCCCGGGTTGTTCAACAGCTGGTTGCTGAAGACGCCTTTCATGGTGGTGTAGTGGTAGTCGTAGCCGTACAGCAGATCCAGGTGCATGCCCCAGTCAACATGATCGGTCTGCACCGTGTCGGGCAGACGCTCGATGCGGAACAAGAACTGGTCGAACTCCAATCGGTTCGGCCGCGTCGCATAGGAAAGCGGATAGTTGGTGTGGTTGGACGAGCTCATGTTCAAGGACGGGTTGATCCAGCCGTAAACCTCGATGCGGTTGTCCTGCATCCATTTGCCCAGGCGCGTGCAGGCCATGGCTTTTTCCAGCGGATATTGCGAGTTCTCGTTCGGCACGCCGATCGGATAAGCCACGCCACCGAGCTGCCATTCCGCCGAGGGGAACGGGGCCGAATCGAAGGGCGACTCCATCGCGCGGCGCTTGGGCGCTGCGGCGTTCGGATCGGCGGGCTGTGCGTCTTCGCGATAGGCCGCGGCAAGGCGCGACGCGAAACCATGCGAGCAATCGCTGCTGGCCACCGGCGTGGCGGCCGGGGCGGCATCATCAGCCAAAACCTTGGTAGCCGGCGCCATCGCCAGCAGGCAGGCAATGACAAGAGTCTTTTTGATTTGCATAACTAGCCTTTAGACCGCAAGCCTCATGGGCTTATTAAGTATTGAATGAAATCGGGTTTAAAAAAATCGAACAGAAGTCAGCTTGAACGGATTCGGATCAAAACCTGCGCTGTAGCATCACAAAACCACGGCTTTCCCCGACACGGCGGGATTCGCTGGGCTGGATGTCGCTGCTGGTGTTCCGATAAACATCTGAAAGTATGACGCGGCAAGCCTCGCTGTCAGCGCAAACAGGTGACGTTTCATGCATCGACTCCCGCACCGCTCGGTCAGAACGATGCGATACGCCATGTAGAGAAATCGTTAGATCGAACCGCCGTTGAAACGCTTCATGCCCGATCAAATGCCCGCATAGCCGCCGAGCACGTAATCGTCGTTGCTGTCGCCAGGCGCCTCGGTATCCCGTGGTGTCTGGGTTGCCGGCGTCTGAGCTGCTCTAGCCGTTCGATTTGGCTGCATCGGTAGCGCGATGACCACATCGCAGGCCGAGTCATTGGCTGATAACCGCAGCTCCATATCCGGGTGAGTGTCATCAGGCAGCGAAACCGAAAGCTTTAGCGTTTGCATGGTGAAAACCTTATTGAGAGTGGTTGACCCTCGCCCCTGTTTGCAGGGAAGGACTGGGCCGGGGGTGCGCCTTGCGGCGAGGGTTCACCCCCTCCCAACCTCCCCCCCTGCAAACAGGGGTGAGGGGTGTAGGTCATGCCAGACCGAACAACACCAACAGCATGTCGATCAACTTGATGCCGATGAAAGGCACCACGATGCCGCCCAAGCCGTATACCAACAGGTTGCGGCGCAGTAGCGCACCCGCGCCAAGCGCGCGGTACTTCACCCCTTTGAGTGCCAAAGGAATCAGGAAAATGATGATCAACGCGTTGAAGATCACCGCCGACAGAATCGCACTCTGCGGGGTCGCCAGGCGCATCACGTTGAGCGTGTTCAATGCCGGGTACGTGGTAGCGAACGCCGCCGGAATGATCGCGAAGTATTTGGCGATATCGTTGGCGATGGAGAACGTGGTCAGCGAGCCGCGGGTAATCAGCATCTGCTTGCCGATTTCCACCACCTCGATCAACTTGGTCGGATTGGAATCCAGGTCGACCATGTTGCCGGCTTCTTTGGCGGCCTGCGTACCGGTATTCATCGCCACCGCCACGTCGGCCTGGGCCAGCGCCGGCGCATCGTTGGTGCCGTCGCCGCACATGGCTACCAGGCGATTCTCGGCCTGAATCGTGCGGATCAGCTTGAGCTTGGCCTCCGGCGTGGCTTCGGCCAGGAAATCATCGACACCGGCCTCGGCGGCGATCGCTGCCGCGGTCAGCGGGTTGTCGCCGGTGATCATGATGGTCTTGATACCCATGCATTTCGGCGAAACGCTCGCGGATACCGCCCTTGACGATGTCCTTCAGCTCGATCACGCCCAGCGCGGTCGAACCTTCGGTCACGATCAGCGGGGTAGCGCCGCGCCTGGCGATGTCTTCGGCCATGCGCTTGACCAGCGGCGGCAGATGGCTGCCATTGGCTTCCAGGGCACGCTCGACCGCGTCCAGTGCGCCCTTGCGGATCGAACGCGTACCGATGTCCACGCCGCTCATGCGGGTTTGCGCAGTGAATGGCACAAACACGGCATGGTCGGCTTCCAACTGACGCTCACGCAAGCCGAAGCGCTCTTTCGCCAGCACCACCACGCTGCGGCCTTCGGGTGTTTCGTCGGCCAGCGAAGCCAGCTGCGCGGCATCGGCCAGAATGCTTTCTTCGATACCCGGCGCCGGCAGGAACGCCACCGCCTGGCGGTTGCCCAGGGTGATCGTGCCGGTCTTGTCCAGCAGCAGCACATCGACGTCGCCAGCGGCTTCAACGGCACGGCCCGAGGTGGCGATGACGTTGGCGCGGATCATCCGGTCCATACCGGCAATACCGATCGCCGACAGCAGCGCACCGATGGTGGTCGGGATCAAGCAGACCAATAACGCGATCAACACGGTCAGGGTGATCGGATTGCCTTTGCCGGCGGCCTGCACGCTATAAATCGAGTACGGCAGCAAGGTCGAGCAAGCGAGCAGGAAGATCAGCGTGAACTTGGCCAGCAAAATGGTCAGCGCAATCTCGTTTGGCGTCTTGCGTCGCGAGGCGCCTTCGACCATCGCGATCATACGGTCGAGAAAGCTCTCGCCCGGATTGCTGGTAATACGCACCACCAGCCAATCCGACAGCACCCGCGTACCACCCGTCACCGCACTGCGGTCACCGCCCGACTCGCGGATCACCGGCGCGGATTCGCCGGTAATCGCGCTTTCGTCCACGCTGGCGGCACCTACCACCACTTCGCCGTCGCCAGGCAACTGCTCGGTGGCATCGACCAGCACATAGTCGCCGGTGCGCAGGTCGCTGGATTTCACCAGGGTGACCTTGGCATCGCGTTGCGGGCCCGCCAGCTTTTTCGCAATCACGTCTTTGCGCGAGCTGCGCAGCGTGGCGGCTTGCGCCTTGCCGCGCCCTTCGGCCAAGGCCTCGGCAAAATTGGCGAACAGCAAGGTAAACCACAGCCAGATGCTGACCCAGAAGATAAAGCCGGTCGGGGCTTCGCCGTGGCCGGCTACCGCCTGTGCCCAGAGCAGCGTGGTCAGCACGCTGCAGACGAATACGACAAACATCACAGGGTTGCGAAACTGCTGCCGCGGCGACAGTTTGCGGAACGAATCTGCAACTGCGGTGAGAATCAACTCACGATTGAAGCTGCTGACAGCTTGGGTATGAGAACTCATGGAATCAGTGTCCCGACATCAAATATTCAGCAATGGGGCCAAGCGCCAAGGCCGGAAGGAAAGTCAGCGCGCCCACCACAATCACCACACAGGCAAGCAAGGTCACGAACAGCGGCGTATGCGTCGGCAAGGTGCCTCCCGACGGCGGCACGTGGCGCTTGGCAGCCAGCGAACCGGCCATGGCCAACATCGCAATGGCCAGCAGGAAGCGGGCAAAAAACATGCAGACGCCGAGCAAGACGTTCCAGAACGGGGTATTCGCCGATAGCCCGCCAAACGCACTACCGTTGTTGTTGGCGGCCGAGGTCACCGCGTAAAGCATTTCGCTGAAGCCATGTGCGCCGGGGTTGGCTATGCCCGCGACACCCGCTGGCGACATCACCGCGATCGCCGTGCAAATCACCACCAGGGCACAGGGAATCAGCACGGCCAGGCTGGCCATTTTCATTTCGTGCGCCTCGATCTTCTTGCCGAGATATTCCGGCGTGCGGCCGACCATCAGCCCGGCGATGAACACCGCCACCACCGCAAAGGCCAGCATGCCGTACAGCCCCGAACCGACACCGCCGAAGACCACCTCGCCAAGCTGCATCAGCCACATCGGCACCAGACCGCCCAGCGGAGTAAGCGAGTCGTGGGCGTTGTTGACGGCACCGCAAGAGGCCGCCGTGGTGATCGCCGTGAACAAGCCACTGGCGGCGATACCGAAGCGGGTTTCCTTGCCTTCCATATTGCCGCCCGACTGCAGCGTGGAAGCCTGCTGATCGACCAGGCCATGCAGGGCCGGATTACCTGCCTGCTCGGCACCGACCGCGGCGAATGCCAACGGAACAAAGATCAGCAACATGGTGGCCAGGATCGCCCAGCCCTGCCGCCGGTCACCCACCATGCTGCCGAAAGTGATGCAAAGACCGCCAGGAATCAAAAAGATCGCCAACATCTCGATGAAGTTGCTCAGCGGTGTTGGATTCTCGTAGGGATGGGCCGAGTTGGCGTTGAAGAAACCGCCGCCATTGGTGCCCAGCTGCTTGATCGCAATCTGCGAAGCGGCCGGCCCCATCGGCAAGGTCTGCACGGTCATCGGTGACTCTTTGGTGACGTCGTGACCGGCGGCATCTTTGAGCACGTTGCCGGCAGCGTCCTTGACCTGCTCGACCTGGGTGATGTGCTGGGTCAACGGCACGTCGACATACCCATTGAGGTTCTGCACCACGCCCTGCGATACCAACAGCAAGGCCATCACGAACGACAACGGCATCAAGATGTAGAGCGTGCTGCGGGTCATATCGACCCAGAAGTTGCCGATGCTTTGCGAACTACGGCGAGTGAAGCCGCGGATCACCGCAATCAACACCGCGATACCGGTCGCCGCCGAGAGGAAGTTCTGCACCGCCAGGCCCAGCATCTGGGTCAGGTAGCTCATGGTGCTTTCGCCGCCGTAACCCTGCCAGTTGGTATTGGAGGCAAAGCTGATGGCGGTGTTCATCGCTGAATCCGGCGAAACCGCCGGGAAATGCTGCGGATTGAACGGCAGCCATTGCTGTACACGCTGCAGCAAATACACCACCAGCAAGCCAGCCACGTTGAACAGCAGCATGGTCAGCGCGTAACGGCGCCAGCCCATGTCGTCGCCCGGGCGAATACCGGCCAGGCGGTACAAGACATTCTCGACACCACGGCCGACACGATTGACCTTGTTCGGGGTATCGGCAAACACCAGCGCCATGTATTGGCCTACCGGCTTCACCAGCAACAAAAGCACAGCCAGGAAAATCAGTACCTGGACAATATCGTTCGTGGTCATTCGAACCACTCCGGTTTAAGCAAGGCTACGCACAGGTAGACAGCCAGGGCCACCGCGATGACGGTAGCCACGACGTAGACGAAGTTCATGAGGGGACCCCCTGCAGGGAAAACGTGATGACTAGGAAAAGGACGTGCACGTGCCGTACATGGCAGATGCAGCGATCAGGGACGTCGACCCAAACGGTCGCAGACCATCAGAAATCCGATGCTGGCCGCGCTGAGGACAAAACAAAACAACAGGTAGATGACATCCATAGTGCCGACTCAAAGTGGTGTACCAACGATGCGCACTATAGAAATCGCCGCATAAGAAAGGGGTAGCGAATTCCTGCGGGGGCGTATAGAACGCGTAAAATTTCTGTGTACGTCCGAGTACAGCAATGTGCCTGACGGGCCTGGCCGTGCGCCCTGTCCGCTGGCCCGGCTTTCTTTTTTGTTTCATCCCAGTCACGTACCTTCAGCCAGATACGCAGCAGAAAGCCTCGACGGACCGGTAATGAGTTTTTATAAAAAACACTATGTGCTCGCCCTGATCGCCACCGGCATGCTGGCTGGTTGCCAGCACCAGCAGCGGCCTTTCGCCGATGCCGCCAGCAATGCGGCCAACCTCCAGGCGGCATGGGTGGAACTTGGCGATAACGGCCAGGCGATGGCACGCGTGCTTACCCGGTTTGGCACCGCCAAGGGCGGCAATGCGCTGTGTCCATTGCTGACGGTGGACGGCGCCAGCACACGTATGTCTTTACGCGTCGCGGCCGGCACGCTGCCGCTGCGGCCCACCGCCAGCGCGGTGGCTGACTCGAAACCCTCGGTTTTCCCGCTCTCGGTGTGCGAGGCCAGCTTGCCGGCCAATGCGCGTCAGGCCAGCGTGGCCGGGCGGCCACTACCGCTGCCCAAGGCCGAGCCACAGCGCATCCTGGTCCTGGCCGATACCGGCTGCCGCATGAAAAAGGCCGATAACGCCTTTCAAGCCTGCAATGACACCGCGGCCTGGCCCTTGACCACCACGGTCGCCACCGCCACGGGTTTCGAGCCCGACCTGGTGTTGCATATCGGCGACTATCACTATCGCGAAAATCCCTGCCCGGCCGATATCGACGGCTGCCGCGACAGCCCGTGGGGTTATGGCTGGGATGCCTGGGAGGCCGATTTCTTCAAGCCTGCGGCGCCGTTGCTGGCCAAGGCGGCGTGGATTTTTGTGCGCGGCAATCACGAGGAATGCAAGCGCGCAGGCCAGGGCTGGTTTCGTTTTCTCGACCCACGCCCGTACGACGATGCACGCTCGTGCAACGACCCGGTCAACGACGAGCAAGCCAATTATTCCGAGCCCTATGCGGTTACGCTTGGCGCGGGCTCGCAGCTGATCGTGTTCGATTCGTCCAAAGCCAACAAGATCGCACTCAAGCCGGAAGATCCGCAGTTTCAGATCTATCAAAAGCAGTTCAAGACCGTCGCCGCACTGGCCGGCAAAGCGGGCATCAGCACCAGCATTTTTACCGACCATCACCCGATTCTGGCTTTTTCACCGGTCGTGGGCACGCAAATGGTGCCGGGCAACCGGTCGTTGCAATCGGTGATGCGCAGCTTGAACGGGCTGGCTTATTACCCGCCGGGTATCCAGCTCGCCCTGCATGGTCACGTACATGCGTTTCAGGCGATCGACTTTGCGTCCAGCCATCCGGCGACGATAGTTTCCGGCAACGGTGGCGACAACATCGAAGTAGCCCTGCCTGACCCATTGCCGATCGGCTCCGCGCCTGCCGAAGGCACCGTGGTCGAGAAGATTGCGCAGCACAACAGTTTCGGTTTCATGTTGATGGAACGGCGCCCTGCCCCCGCCCATGGCTGGACCATCAAGGTCTACGCCGCTGCCGGCAAGCTGCTCACTACCTGCATGCAGAGCGGTAGCCATCTAAGCTGTGACAAGAGCGGTTTTATCGCCCCATGAGGCGCTGGCGCCAACCCTGTGCAAGCCGTCGGCTGGCGCTGCTACTTAGCTGCGTGCTTGTCGCCAGCGTGGCTTGGGCCAGTGAGCCGCAGGCGGTTTCGCTGTTGCCAGGTGCTGCGGCTACGCCAGTCGTCCAATGGATCGGCGCCACAGCACAAGTCAGCGCCAAGGCGGATGCGAGCAGCGCGGTGTTTCAGCCCGACCCGGTCTTGGCCGAGCTGGGCCGCCGTGTGTTCAACGATGCCCGATTGTCGGAGCCGGCCGGCACCGCTTGTGCCCGTTGCCACGATCCGGCGCGCGCGTTCTCCCCCAACTTGGTCGCCAACGGCGTGCCGCCGGGCGGCCGACCGGGCCACTTCAGTCAGCGCAACGCGCCGTCGTTGCTATACGTCCGCTACGTGCCGCAACGCTATTTTTATCAAGACGACGATGCGCCCTACGCCTCGCCGTTTGGCGGTCTATTTGCGGATGGCCGTGCAAATAACCTGGCCGAACAAATTCGCGGCCCATTGTTCGACCCCGATGAAATGAACAACGCATCGCCGGCCAGCCTGCTGCGCAAGATCAACCGCACGGAGTTAGCGCCAGCCCTTGCGGCGCGCTTTGGCCCCGCGGTGCAACGCGATCCGCAACAACTGCTGCAGGCGCTCGGTGCGGTCATGCAGGCTTATTTGCAAAGTGACGAGATGGCACCCTTCAGCTCGCGCTTTGATGATTACCTGCGTCACCGCACACCCTTGTCGGCGCAGGAAATGCGCGGACTGGCGCTGTTCAAGGATCCGGACAAAGGCAACTGCGCGAGCTGCCATACGCTGTCCGATACGGCCAGCCGGCCCGAGCGTTCGCTATTCACCGACTTCGGTTATGACGCCATCGCCGTACCGCGCAACCCGGCGTTGCCCGCCAATCGTGACGCGGCGCATTTCGACCATGGCCTGTGCACTACCGCGCAACGCCTGCATTGGCCCGAGCCCGGACAATGGTGCGGTTACCTGCGCACGCCAAGCCTGCGCAACGTGGCGGTACGGCAAAGCTTTATGCATAACGGGGTATTTCGCACGCTGCGCGATGCGGTGGCGTTTTACAACACGCGCTCTATCGATCCTCGGCGCTGGTATCACGGTGGGGTAGAGTTCGACGATGTCGCGCCGATCTATCGCGCCTATATCAACGTCAATACCATGCCGATGAACCGCCGCCCTGGCATGTCGCCGGCCTTGTCCGAAACCGAAATAGACGACATCGTGGCGTTTCTTCGCACGCTGACCGATGCGCCTTATAGGCCCGCCATGCCGGCGGATGCCTCATGGCCGACAAGCCATGCCTTACCGTGATTGCATGCCTTGACGATCAGTGCGCCAAGACCGCCACCACCGGCGCCAGTGGTTCAATCGGATAACCCGCGGCGTCCCACGCATCGAGCCCGCCCAGTAATGGCCGCACGCGTCGATAACCCATCGCGGACAAGGTTTTCGCCGCCATCGCCGCAGTGACTTCGTTAGGGCATTGGCAATAGGTGACCAGCTCACGCTCGAATGAAATGCCCTGGACCAGCTGATGCACGCCATCACTATCGATCAGCAAGGCGCCCGTGATAACCCGGCCATCCAGCAATCGACTCGCAGCCGGACGCACATCGACCACGATCGGCGCCTGCCCCGCCTCGATCGCCTGATAAAGCTCAGCCACCGTGATCCGCGGCATATGCAGTGAACGCAATAGCCGCCGACGCTGCCACCACTTAGCCGCGATATACAGCGCCAACAACACCGCCAGCAGTTCGATCGCCAACGTACCCGCGCTGGCCAGCGTCGCCAGCAGTTGATCGATCTGCGCGGCAAAGGCGTAACCCACCGCCACCGCCAACCCCGCCCATAACAACGACCCCACGCCATCGAGCCACAAAAAGCTCAGCGGCGACAAACCCATCGCCCCCACCAGCGGCGGCGCCACGGTGGAAAGCCCAGGTACGAATTTGGCGAACAGCAATACCTGCCCGCGCCAACGTTGAAAGCGCAATTGCGACTGCTTTACACAGGAATCCGGCGACAGCGAAATACGGCAAATCGTGCGCATCACCCCACCGCCATAACGCCGCCCCGCCGCATACCAAGCCACGTCACCCAGCAAACAGGCCACCAATGCGGCAACCAGAATACCGACCAGCGACAGCTGCGCATTCGCCGCCAACGCCCCCGCCACAATCAGTGTAGGCACCGCCGGCATCGGCACCCCAGCCTGCGCCAACAACACATTAAAAAAGACCAGCACCAATCCGTACTGGGCTATCAAAGCGATGATTTCGTGGGCCATCGGAGCACCTGGACGCAGCCTGACAGACCGCCAGCACCCATGATCATAAGGACCGGCCAGCATTGCAATGCGCAGACGCTGGCCCATGGCCAGCAGGCTCTATTCAAAGGCTCGGCCGGGGCTTCGCGCTGGACCTCTGCCCGCAAAAGCTACCCCCTCCCAACCTTCCCCTGCAAGTCCCAAAAAGGGGACTCCCTTCGGTCGCAGAGGAGGAGTAAAAGCCGCAAGGTCGAGAATCAACGCGAACACCGCGCGCGACGCTTACGGCTGCAGTTGCAGTTGCAGTTGCAGTTGCAGTTGCTTTTGATCTTGCCCTTGACGTCAGGGTCCCCTGTGCGTCGGTGAGGGCTGGACGACAAGGCCCGCAGGGGCATCGACATGGACGTCGATGCCTTTTCGCCAGGGCAGGAGCCCTGTCGAAAAGCCCGGCCAGCCCTCACGCACCCGAAGGGCGACAAGCGGGGATGGCCTTCTCTTGGGTTACTTTCTCTTGGCCACGCAAGAGAAAGTGACTCGGACCCCGGCAGGGGTTCGAAGCCCCGCCGCAGGCGACCAGAGCACCACACTCCTAAGTTCAGGCGAGTAAACAGCCCCAACACACTCTCGGCAGAGTGAAACTCAGCGCGCAGCCACCACCAAGACATCCCCCGAAATACGCCGCCCGCCCATCCAGACCAACGGCAACCAAACCAGCGTCAACGCCGCCGCACAAACAAACACCCCATCCGCACCCAGCCGGCCCAACGCGACACCACCCATCGCCCCACCCACAAAAGCGCCAAGAAACTGGCTAGTGGAATAAGCCCCCATCGCCGCCCCCCGCAACGCCGCCGGCGCCAGCCGAGAAACCAGGCTAGGCAACGCCGCCTCCAACAAATTGAAGGCCGAGAAAAACACCGCCGCCGCCACTCCCAGCGCCGCCAGATGCTCGCCGGAAAGCGCAAAACCCATCAGCGCCAAGCCAATCGCCACCACACACAACATGACGATATGCAAGCTCTGCCGCAGCTCGCGCATGCGATGCAAACAAGCCCCCATGACGAACGCCGCAATCACCATCACCGGTAGATACAACTCCCAATGCCGATGAACCGGCAACTGCAAACGCTCGGTCAATAGCAAGGGCAAGCCGACAAAACTCGCCGTCAACAAGGCATGCAGAAAAAACACCGAGCCATTGAGCACCAGCATGCGCCCATCGCGCATCATCGCCAGCACCACGCCAAAGGTCGCCGCCGCCGGCGCCCTGGCCCGCTCAGGCGTGGGCACGATCAGCCACAGCAAGGCCAACGACACCAGCGCCAACAGCGACGTCGCGGCGAACAGGCCGGAAAGCCCGCCGATCGCCTCCAACGGGGGCCCAAGGATCAAGGCCAGCAAAAAGGCCACGCCGATCGATACGCCAATAATCCCCATCACCTTATTGCGGTTTTGCTCTTCGGTAAGGTCGGCCGCCAACGCGATGCCCGCGCCGGCCACCGCGCCCATGCCCTGTAGCGCCCGGCCGATCACGATACCCAGCAAGCTGTGCGAACAAGCGGCGACCAGGCCACCGATGGCAAAAACCGCCAGGCCCAGGCTAATCGCCGGCTTGCGGCCGATACGGTCGGACAGCAGCCCCAATGGAATCTGCAGCAGCACCTGGCCCAGCCCATAGATGCCCAAGGCCATCCCGATCAGCAGGGGAGTCGCATCGGGCAGGCTCTGCGCATACAGTGAGAACACCGGCATGATGAGAAACAGGCCGAATAACCGCAGACTGATGACACAGGCCAGGGTCAGCGCACTGCGCCGCTCTAGACGGGAAAGCTGGCTCACCGGGAAAATCGCATAGGGGAAATCATCAAGGCCTCGTGCATCGGACCGATTATACGGATGCATGTTGCGGCAAGGCTTGTGGCGGCATGTCGCGGCCATCATTCGATCACTAAACCCACCGTCAGACAGCCGTCGCCCCCTATAATTACGACGAACCAAGGATCCGATCGTCCATGAAATCGATGCCAGCCACCCCCGTGACCCCAGCCACCGACTTTGCCGCCGTGCGCGGGCTTGCCGCCGCCGACATGCAGCGGGTCGATGCGTTGATCCGGCAACGGCTGTCTTCGGACGTGGTGCTGATCAACCAGATCGCCGATCACATCATCGCCGGCGGCGGCAAGCGCCTGCGCCCCATGCTGCATGTACTGGCGGCGGGCGCGGCGGGTTATCGCGGCGAACAGCACGTCAAGCTGGCCGCGGTGATCGAATTCATTCACACCTCGACCTTGCTGCACGATGACGTGGTGGACGAATCGGATCTGCGCCGAGGCCGCAAAACCGCCAATGC
>NZ_JAPDPE010000012.1 GCF_026283955.1 Dyella silvatica
GCATGAGCCCAACCAAACGCCCCCGCCGCCCCTCGGCGGGCGGTTACGCACGCGGCGACGAAACCCGCCAGCGAATCATCGCCGCGGCCGTGAAGCTATTCGGCGAGCATGGTTTTGCCGGCGCGTCGACACGCGACATCGCCGCTGCCGCCGGGGTCAACGCGCCAGCGTTGCAGTACTACTTCGAAAACAAAGAAGGCGTGTATCACGCCTGCGTCGAATACGTTACCAACGATCTCAGGGACCGCTTCGCACCGGCCATGCAGAAAGCCAATGACGCATTGAAAAACCAGGGCGACATGGACGCGCTGATCGACGCGTTCATCGGTATCCAGGAAGTGACTTTGGACAGTGTGCTTTTGAAATCGCATACGTCGAAAAGAAGACTCTTCGTTGCGCGAGAGCTGGGCGACGAAGAAGCCGATGTCGCCTCCAAACTACTGCACCGACGATTAAAGCAGCCACTGAACAAGGTCACGCTGGCGTTGCTCTCGCGCATTACCGGAGCCATGCTCACGCTCAAAGGCCAGATCATGCCGTTCTACCACCCTCCAGGCGCCTGCCTCGATGTGCTCGGATGGAAAGAGATCGATGCGGCGAAAGGTGCTTTGCTGAAGGCCAACGTGCTGGAACAGACCCGCACCTTGCTCAATAGCTGGCGTGCGGCATAGGCCACACGCCCTCGGCTTAAGTGTCCATCCTGTGACCTGTTGATCGGTTGAGGCCACCACCCAAGGCAGACCTCGCGAACTAGCTAAGCGATTGATAAGTAGCCTGTGTTTTCGCTTGATCAGGGATGCCTTGGCGCTGACTGCTGACAAGACGTTGGCAGCAGGCCTCTTCTATAACGTCTCTTTACGAAGCTCACCGAGATCGAAAGGGACCTGCCATGAAGTTCGCCTCCACCCGGATCATTGTTCGAGATATCAAAGCTGTCGTCGGTTTTTATGAAAAGCTGACTGATCAAAAAGCGGAGTGGCTTGCGCCCGTATTCGCCGAGATCGTGACACCAGGCGCCACGCTAGCGATAGGCAGCGCTGAAACCGTCGCCCTTTTCAAAGAGGGCACGATTGAGCCGGCAGCTAACCGCACGGCCATCATCGAATTTCAGGTCGACAATGTGGAACAGGAGTTCACCCGACTCAAAGACCAGCTGGAGGTAGTCCTTGAACCGAAGATGATGCCATGGGGCAACCTCGTGGCACAGTTTCGCGATCCTGAAGGCACTATCGTGGGCCTGTATACGCCGATATCCGAAGCGGCCAAGCAACGATTTGCTTCGCGTTAATCAGGCGCCCCTGACCGGCATGAATGCGCAACACTAGGCGCAGGACCGCCTTGCCACTTGGCCGCAGAGTTACCGGCGTACACTCTTTAGGCTTCATGCCCTGCCCCGCAAGCGCTTGACCCAGCCCAAGGGGAAATATTGGACAATCCGCCGAGTGGATAAGCAAGCCATGGGCTATGGCTACTGGCTTTATATTCAATCACTTGATCCCTCCGGGGCATGACGTAGCGCACCAACCGAAACAGCTCTTCGTGGTCGCTGGAACTCAATATGACTCTCCCAGAATTAATATTTTCGTCACCAGAAATTCACGCATTGCAACGTCGCTATCGCGAGGTGCGCGAATACAGTCTGGCGCTGGCAGCCCCCTTGTCCGACGAGGATCAATGCATCCAGTCCATGGCCGAGACGAGTCCGACCAAGTGGCATCTCGCGCATACCACCTGGTTTTTTGAAACGCTGTTATTGCAATGCCACGCTCAGGGTTACCAGGTATTCAACCCTCGCTTCGAATATCTGTTCAATTCGTACTATGACGCGCTGGGGCCTCGCCACCCACGCTCGCAACGCGGCCTGTTGACGCGGCCAGCACGGCAGGAGGTGCATGCTTATCGGCGCTATGTCGATCACGCCGTGCTGAGCCTGATGAGCCAGGCCGATACGAAATTATGGGCCGACATCGAGCCGATCATCACGCTCGGCCTTCAGCATGAGCAACAACATCAGGAGTTGATCCTGACGGATATGCTTCATGCCTTGTCGTGCAATCCCCTGCAACCGGCCTATCGGGCAAGCAACACCCAGCTACCAACTCAAGCCATGCAGACAAACCCAATGCACTGGATCGAGCTTGCCGGTGGCGCTGTCGACATCGGCCACGACAACAGCGATGGCAGTTTTGGGTTTGACAATGAAGGCCCACGCCACAAGGTTCTTCTTCGCCCCTATGCGATCAGCGACCGACTGGTCACCTGCGGCGACTATGCTCAGTTCGTTGCCGCAAACGGCTATCTGCGCGCCGACCCCTGGTTGTCGGACGGCTGGGCCATCGTGCAGGCCCAGGGTTGGCGACACCCCGCCTACTGGCTGCCACCTAACGACCCACGACTGTTTCATCTGGGCGAGGCGGCGCATCAGTGGCATGTGTTCGGGCTGGACGGGCTCCAGCCGCTGGATCCGAACGCACCGGTATCGCAGCTGAGCTTTTACGAGGCGGCGGCTTACGCCCAATGGGTAGGCGCAAGACTGCCTACCGAATTTGAATGGGAAGCCGCCTTCGCTGCGCCAGGTATCTCGCAGATGACCGGGCATGTATGGCAATGGACGCGATCTTCCTACGACCCGTATCCAGGCTTCAAACCGCTAGCCGGCGTAGCCTCGGAATACAACGGCAAATTCATGGTCGGCCAGTTGGTGCTTCGCGGTGGCAGCGCCGCAACACCGGCGGGCCATACGCGTTCGACCTACCGAAATTTCTTTCCACCGTCCGCGCGTTGGCAGCTCTCAGGCCTACGCCTAGCTCGTGACCTATAAAATGAAAAATTCCATTTCTGCCAATGCCCTGCCACGCCTGGACTCCGACGTCGCAACCTCGGAGTTCGCCCGCGACTTGCGTAACGGGCTAGCTCAGAGCCCGCGCAGCATCCCACCCAAATACTTTTACGACGCGGCGGGCTCGGAACTGTTTGATCGTATTTGCGAGCTGCCGGAGTACTACCTGACGCGAACCGAGCAAATGATTCTGTCCGAGCACGCCGCGGAGATCGCCGAGTGGATCGGCCCGAATGCGGAGATCATCGAGTTCGGTGCCGGATCGCTTAAAAAAATTCAGACCTTGCTGGATGCCTTTGACGATGAGCAGTCGCCCGCGCGATATCTTCCGATCGACATCTCAGGCGAACATATCGCCAGCGCGGCGAAACAGCTGAGAGCGCGTTACCCGCACCTGCTGATTCAACCGATCATCGGAGACTACACCGCGCCACTTAGCTTGCCGACCGCCGATGCGCGCATCGGGCAACGCGTGGGTTTCTTTCCCGGCTCCACGCTCGGCAACTTTCATCCCGATGAAGCGCTTGCATTTCTGCGTTCGGCCGCTGCCATGCTGCGTGGCGGCAGTTTGCTGATCGGCATCGATCTCATTAAAGATCCAGCCACGCTTCATGCCGCTTATAACGATAGCCAGGGTGTTACGGCAGCCTTCAACTTGAATGTTCTGCGCCGGGCGAACAACGAGCTTGGCGCCGACTTCAGCGTCGATGCGTTCCACCATCACGCGATCTACCACCCTGTACATCAACGCATCGAAATGCACTTGATCAGTCGGCGTGAGCAAACCGTCCATATCGATGGCCAGCGCTTTTTATTCAGTGAAGGCCAGACGATTCATACCGAGAGCTCTTACAAGTACAGCATCGATGGTTTTCGGTCGCTGGCCATGAAAGTAGGTTTTCGACCAGGCCCGGTCTGGACCGATCCGCAACGCCTGTTCAGCGTGCACTGGCTGCATGCGCCGGCGTAGTGGAACCGCCAGCAATCGGGCCACGCCCAGCGCAATCAGGCCAGGCGGGTACCGTTAGGTACAGCGCGCTCGATCGCCGTCACCACCACACCGTCATCGGTCGGAAAGCCGGTCAGCAAGAACTGGGAGCGGAATGGACCGATCTGCTTTTCGGGAAAATTGATAATGCCGACGATTTGCCGGCCCAGCAAATCTTCGGCGCGATACAAAGCGGCAATCTGTGCGCTGGTTTTCTTTTCGCCATAGGGGCCGAAATCCACCCATACTTTCCAGGCCGGTTTGCGTGCCTCGGGGAACGGCTCCACCCGTACCACGGTGCCAGCGACGATCACGACTTTCTCGAAATCGGCCCAGCTGATCTCGGCCTGGCCTTGTGCTTGCGTCTCGCTCATCCTTCCAACCTCGTCTTGAACCAGTCCTTGCCTTGCTGCCACCAGTAGCTGGCCTGCGCGGCGACATAACCGGCCGGCCGATGCGTATGGGCCAGGCCGTAAGGGGCGAAGGCCTTCCAGCCGTCATCGCCATCGGCCAGTGCCGCAGCGAGCAGACCACCGGCGGCGCAGGTCGGCGCCAAACCATGGCCGCCAAAGGCCTGCGCCCACCACAAACCATCGCCACTGCCGCCGATCTGCGGCATTTGATGGGTGGCATAACTCATCAGACCCGACCAGGCGTAGTCTATTTTTACGCCTTTCAACTGCGGAAACACCCGCAATAAGTCATGCATCAGTACATGCTGGACCGCGCGCGGGGAGCGATTGCGTATGGAGATGCGCCCACCCCATAGCAAGCGCGTATCGGGCAAGCCGCGGTAGTAGTCGAAAGCAAAACGCGTGTCGTACACCGCCGCCTGCGTTTGCAGGCATTCGTTGAGCCGGTCGTGCAGTGGCTCGGTCACCATCACATACGTGGCGATGGGCAAGATGGCACGGTCGATCCGTGGCTGCAGCCCGGCAAGATAACCGCCACAGGCCAGCACCACCTGATCGGCCAGCACCTCGCCTTGCGGCGCACTGATACACCAGCGCCGGCCTTCACGGCGCAGGCGCCAGACATCGCTGTTTTCATGGATACGCACACCCTGCCCGCTTGCCGCTGCCGCCAGGCCGATGGCGAAATTGAGCGGATGCAGGTGCAACGCATCGCGCTCATACAAGCCATCGTAATAGCGCTCGCTGCGAATCTTTTCGCGCAGTTCTTCTTGCGGTATCCAATCCCAATAGGCAGCGTAGTGCTCGGCCAGCAAGGATTGCCGCCGCCGCAATACCGATGGATCGCGAAACCGGTTCGCCCAGATCACCCCTTTGTCGACCAGCTCGCAGGGGATCGCATAACGCGCTACTTGCTGGCGAATACGCTCGACCGCTGCGCTGGTCAGCCCGAACATCGCTTTCGCCTGCAGTGCTCCGCGCTGATCGAGCAAGTCTTGCTCACCCAGCGAATAACCGGCAAAAACGAAACCGCCATTGCGGCCCGAGGCGCCAAAGCCGATTTGTTCGCGCTCCAGCAGCACGACATCGCGCACGCCGCGTTCGGCTAACCCGAGCGCCGTCTGCAGCCCGGCATAGCCACCGCCGATGATGGCAATAGCTGCCTCGGTACGGCCTTGTAAAGGCGCATACGCTTCATACGGTGTCGCCGTAGCGCGGTAATACGATGGAACCGGTGGCTGTTTCATGGGCGTGTCAGTAGTGCCTCACGGATCAGACTAGCAAGCATAGGTTAGAAACGCGCCTTGCGCGCCGTGACAGAATCTTTCCCATCACGATCTCGTGGTGAGATGCAGCACCGAAGCTTTTCGCTTAGAAGGCGCTGGCCCGAACAGATTACTCGACCAGGCTCACCCCAAGCGGGCGTTGATCGCTACGACCGCGATCATCCACCACGCGCAGTTCGTAATTGCCTGCCGTCGGCGGCTGCCAAAACAGTAATTCGCCGGGGGTACTGCGACCGATATAAGCATCGTTGACGAACCAGTACAGCTCACGCACCGATGCATCGCTGTTTGCACTGAAGGCTATGCGATCTTCGCCCTTTTGCTTCAAGCGCATGGTGTAGATGCTGCCGCGCAGCGGTGAGGTAATCCGCGGCGGATCGCCATCGGCGACACCACTGTCATCGCAGGCATCGTTATGCGGCGGCAAGCGGCGCGGCATACCCGCTTGCGCAAAAACCCGCTGCAACTCGGAGGGCCAGAATTCGTAGATCTCGGTATGCGTACGCTTGCCCGCATAAGGCGGACACGCGGGCTTGCCGGTAGCTTCGTCAATCACCACCGGCCGGTGTACCTGGCTGACCCGGATCGGTGACTTACCAGGAATGAACCAGGTCCAGCCGGTCTGTGGACACCATTGGTTCGGCAGCTCACCGCTGGCCAGGCAAACCTGCACACGCTTCAGGTTGGCCGGCATATGGCGTACCGGCTCGGCCAGGTTGGGCTGTTCGGCGTGGATCGCGTCAACGATTTGAAAAAACAGCGGCGCCGCCGCTTCGACACCGACAAAGGCCGGGTTGCCGCCGCCATCGAAATTGCCGACCCAGACCACCAGTACGTACGGGCCGAAACCGCCGGCGGTCCAGGCATCGTGGAAACCCCATGAGGTGCCGGTTTTCCAGTACACCGGCAAACGCGACGGTTGCGCACCGGTGGTTTCATCGGGGCGCGGGTTCTGCAACAACATGTCTTTGACCATGTAGCTCGCCTCGTCGCTCAGCAAGCGCGTGCCGCGTGTCTGCGGCTCATCGGCGAGCAAGCGCAGCGGCTTCAGTTCGCCGCGATTGGCGAGCATGGCGTAAAGCCCGGCCAGCTCCTGCATGGTGACCTCGCCACCACCGAGCACCAAGGCCAGGCCGTAGTGTTTTTCGCTGGCCATGCGGCTGATGCCGGCATCGCGCAGAAACTGATAAAAGCTCGGTTGTTGCAGCTGCGAGGCCACCCATACCGCGGGAATATTGCGGCTGCGAATCAACGCTGCCGTCGCGGTAACCGGGCCGAGGAAATGGCCGTCGAAATTCTCTGGCGTGTAAGGACCAAACGAGGTCGGTACATCGCGCAGCACCGTCTGCGGATGCAAGACACCTTGATCGAAACCGAGCGCATAGATAAAGGGTTTTAGCGTGGAACCTGGCGAACGCTTGGCCAGGGTGCCGTTTACCTGGCCCTGGATGCTGGCATCGGCATAGTTGGCCGAGCCCACCATTGCCTTTACCCCCATATCGCGCGTATCGACCAGGATAGCCGCCACGTTACGGATACCGCGGGCGCTATTGCGTTCGATGTAGCGGCCAACCTGCCGTTCAAGATTGCGTTGCAGGTCTAGATCCAGCGTGGTGGTGACACGGCTATCACTAGCCGTCGTGTCCGAAGCGGTGATCCGGCGAGCCGCCAGTACTTGCTCGACGGCATGTGGCGCATCGAACGGCAGCTGCGATAACGGGCGCAGGTTCAAAGGCAATTTGAACAATGGCTGCAAAGCCACGTCTTGCGGATGCCGATGTGTCCAGCGCGCATAAAGCCGGTTACGCGATTCGCTCAAGCGCGGATTGATGACATCCAGCGAGGCGCTGTCGTCATCGGGTGTGCTGGTATCGCCAGCAGGCATTGATGCTGGCGCGGGTTGCGCCGGGGCACGCAGGCGCCGGGTCGGATCTTGCGGGATCACTGCCAAGGTCAGCGCTTCAGGCAAGCTCAATGCGTTCGCTGATTTGTTGAAATAGGCCAGGCTGGCGGCGCCGACACCTTCGACATTGCGGCCGTAAGGCGCGTAGTTGAGATAAGCCTCAAGAATCTGCCGCTTCGAATAAAACAGCTCCAGTTGCACCGCTCGGCCGAGCTGACGCAACTTGCCCATCGGGGTGCGTGTATTGAGCCGCCACAACAGGCGCGCCAGCTGCATGGTGACGGTAGAACCACCTTGTGGGTTGCCATGCCGAACATAGGTCACCCACGCGCCACGCGCCAATCCATAAGGATTGAAACCGGGGTGCCAGCGGTACCAGTCGTCCTCGTGCAGCAGCACGCCCTCGACCAGCTGCGGCGAGATATCTTTCAGCGGCACCCATAAGCGATAGCGGTCATCGCTGGCCAGGGTCAAGCGCAGCAGGCGGCCGCGGGTGTCGTAGACCGCCGTAGACGACGGCAGCCAATCGCGCAAAGGCTGGTGCGGCCAGACCCGCAAACCTACCAGCACGGCAGCCAGCAAAACGGCGCCGACCAGCCAGTTTTGCCAGCGATGCAGCCAGCGAATAAACAAGGCAAGGAGTTTCATGGATAGGGTTCTAGCAGCAAGCCGCCGCTCGCCGCCCTCTCCCCGGCAGGGGGAAAGGGCAGCGATCAAGCTTACGGCTTGCGCACCACGGTCAAGCTGCCGCCGCCCGGCGCACGTGCCTGGACGCGACGGTCGTACAGCGATTCACCGAACGCAGGCGGCACGATGAATTTGCCGGCATTGGTCGCCTTGATGCGATAGACGAACTCAGCCACATCTGGACTCGCCATGCCGTAGAGCACCACACGATCCTCGCGGATATCGGCGTATCGCAGTTTCCAGGTGGAAGTACCCAGGCCGATCGGCGAACGCCAGGCGCTTGCCGCAACCGTGCTATCGCCACCTTCGTCGTGCTGCTCGCTGCCGTCGTCCTGATGATCGGTGACCACCGGTGCCGGCTCGATCACCGGCTCAAAACCACCCGGCAGCAGGTCGACGATGGCGACATCGTCGACCTCGCCGTCGGTCGCGCGGATTTTCACGTGGACGTCGATCTCTTCACCGATGGTTACCTGATCCAGCTTCTTGCCATTCGTATCGGTGTAATCACGCGTGATTTCGACACCCTCGCGCAGGGCTTTGCTCGGTGCATCGCGATCGTAGCCACCCTGGCTCGCCACGAACCACGCAGGCAGGTTGCTGCCGTTGGTAAAGCGCAGGCGAGCGGTCTGGTCGTCCCAGGTCGCGCTCTGCACCATACCTTCGGGCTTGCCGACCGGAACCACGCTGCCGTCCTTGATCTTCACCGCGCCAATACCCAGCAATGCGGTGTTATCCGGGGCCTGGGTGGCATAGGCATCCAAGGCCAAGACCGTCATGGACGATGACAAGGTGTTGAAGTTGCCGCGTTGCAGTGGGCCGACGATGTTGTTCAACGCTTCGGGCGGCAGTGCCTTGACCCGTTCCGGGAAGTGCTTGGCCAGCAGGTACAGCACCGTCGCGTCGCGCACCAGCGGATCGTAATAGTAGTCGTACTGCCAATCGCGACCGTTATCGCTGCGGGTAAGCAGTTTTTGCGGACCGGCGATCAAGTCGCTGGCCTGCTTGTCCTGCTTGAGCAACTGATACGAGGCAGCCAACCAGGCAGCGGCGAGATCGTTCTTCCACTCCTTCGCATAGCCTTCCTGCAGGCGCTTCTGCACCGCAGCCAGATAGTTGGTGGTGACGTTACCCTGGCGCGTCAGCAAGTACACCGCATAAGCACGCTGGCGCAAGCTTTTCAGCGAGTCCGCACCCTCGTCCGCCGCAATCTGTTTCAGGTAGGTATTGCCGGCGTCGAACATATCGCGCGGCACGCTCATATTGCGGTCGCGGGCCTCCAGCATAAAATGCATGGCGTAGTTGCTGAGGAAAGCATCGCCATCGGGCGTAGCCGACCACAAGCCAAAACCGCCCTGCCCGTTCTGCCGCGTATGCAGCACATCGAACAAGCTGGTCAGTGCATCGGCTTCGGTCGGGCTACTGCTGACTTCCGAGACTGCGGCAAACGACGATTTCAGCACACGCTTGAACTCCGGCCGTTGTCCGAAGATCAACGCCGGCATGGCGCGGCTAAGCACCTGCTCGGTGCAGTAGTGCTGAAAATCAGCCAGGTATGCGGTCAAACCCTGTGCCAACACCAGCGGCAGGCTGGAGATCGACACATCGCGTTTGGCATAGGCGTCGTACATCTTGCGCAGATCCGGCAGGTCAGCCTTGCCATTCGCCTCGACCCGGCCCACGCTGACCGTAGTGCGGAAGGTCGCTGCCGGGCGCACCGAAAGATCGACGCTTTGCTTGGCTGACTTGTCGCCATAGCCGGCGGTAAAGGTCAGATTGGCCGAACCCAGCACATCGGTAGCCTTGAGCCGGAACAGCGCCACGCCTTCGCGCATTTCACCCAGGCTGAGGCTTTGGCTGGCATTGCCGACCATTTGCAACTGCGGCCCAGTCTTCAACGACACCGCGACCGGTACCTGCTTGCCGCCCAGACCAGTGAGATTGTTGGCCACGCCGACGCTGACCTCTACCTCGTCGCCGGGCGCCAGTGTGGTCGGCACGTTGGGCGACAAGACGAAATCGCCGCGTACCGTCGTGGCCCCTTCGTAGGTGCCAATACGATCCGGTGCCACCGATACTGCCATGACGCGCAGCTTGCCGTTGAAATAGTCCGGCACTTTGTAGGTCAGGTCTTTCTCGCCATCCACGTCGACGATGCCGGACCAGTAAGCCACAGGTTTGTCGCGCTTACGCTTGAACGGGTTCAACTGACGGCCAATCGCCCCATCGGCATCGCCGCCCGGTGCTGCCATCGCCATCAGTTTTTCGAAGTCCGGCAAGATCAGATCGAGGATCTGCGAGGTGTTGACCTCCAGCATTCGCTTGCGGAAAAAGAACTTCACCGGATCGCCCAGCTTGTAGCGGGCCACTTGCAGAATGCCTTCGTCCACCACGAACACGACGGCCTTGGTCGGCTGCGGCGAACTGAGCTTGAAGGTCACCGTGTCACCGGGTTTCACCAGCGCGGGCGATGCCACCGTGATCGGATTGCGCCGCGCATCCAGATTCACCGAGAACGGCACCACGCCATAGCTCAGCGGGCTCATGAAGATCTCGTCCGAAGACGGATCGCGGATGTACTGCACGTTGATATAGCCGTTGCCTTCGAAATCGGCCGGCACGGTAATGTGTTGCACCGAGCTTGTGGTATCGGCATGGAACCAGGCGTGCGCATAGACCTTGTCGCGCTCGATGGTGATCAAACCGCTACCCGCATACGGTGCGTGCACCGCGATCTCCACCGCCTCGCCCTGCTTGTAATCCTGCTTGCTTAGATTGAGGTGCAGCTCGGCATTGCGATCCAGCGAACGCGACACATTGGCGGCACCGGCCACCGAGTATTCGACCCGATTCACTTCCGTGCGATCCATGCGCCGGATCACCACGGCATAGTTGCCTGGCTTATCGGTCGGCAAGCTGTAATCCATACCGCCCGCAGCGATGTTCAACGGCTGCTCGCTGATCGGCACTTCCTTGAGCTTGGACTCGTACTTATAGACGCCCGAATTTTGTTTGGTCAGCACCGAGATATAGCGACGTTCGATCAACTGGGCTTTCAAGTCCTTCAGTTCGATCGACTTGGCCTGATGATCGATCGCCACCAGGTGCACGCTGCGGCTGGCGCCGCGACTGACGTAGTCGAGCGCATCGGCGGCCTTGTAGCCGACCAGCCAGTCATTGCTTGAGATCAAGGTCTGCGCGGCGGCAGCCACACTGCGGCCGCCTTCGGCCTCGTAGGCCTTGCTGAGGAAGTACAGCTGATAGGTGGCATCCGCGTACTTTTTCAGGTCGAGCGCAAACTCGGCGTGACCTTTTTCATCGGTCTTGCCGTCTTGCAAGGCTTCTTCGTAACCCTCTTTGGCGCGGCGAACATCGTAGAAGTGATACGACGGCCAGCTGCGGAACTCCGGCCACGCGGGACGCAAGGTCAGCGAGGCTTCGACACGGCGATCCGCCGCCGGTGTGCCGAACAGGTTCTGCACATCGACGATGCCCTTGAGCTGATCGGGCTTGACCCAGCCTTCGGCGACTTGCTCCGAGAGCTTGGCATCGACCTTCCTGCGATCGGGCAAGAACTCCTTCACCTGCACCGTCGTGCTGCCAATCTGTGCACCGGACTTGCCGTCTTTGACGATATGCAAGTTCACCGTCCAGGTGCCGGTAGGCGCGGTTTCCGCCGGGGCGTAGGACAACTCACCGAAGCCGGACGGATCCATCGACAGCGGCACTTGCTTCACCATCACACCGCGCGGGTCGATGATTTCCGCCTGCAATGGAATGCCGGCGACGCTGTGGGTCCAACTGGCCGCGCGCACGATAAGACCGATATTAAAGGTATCGCCCGGGCGATAAATGCCCCGGTCAGAGAACAGATAGCTGGAAAGCTGGCCTTGGCTCGAGGCGTTGCGCTCTCCGCCGATATCGAAACGCGAATAGTCCAGCTGGCGGTCATAGCCATTGATCGGCAGGAAGGACAAATCGTCAGCCTTCTTCACCACATACAGCGTCGGGCGTTTGTCGCGCTCAAGACCCTTGAAGGTGGGGAAGTGCACCATGCCATCGGCGCTTGTCGTTTCGCTATAAAGCGTTTGCCCATTCAAGGCGAGCACGGACACACTGGCGCCGGCCACCGGCTGGCCATTGCGGATCGACTGCACAAACACATCTTGGCTGCCATCCAGTGCGCGCTTGACCAACATGCCGAGATCGGTGATGACGACCAGACGGGTATCGCCGGCGACTTGTGAATCACTATCGGTGTTATCGGCGTTGTTGCCGCTGTCATCGCCCTCGGCCATATCGCCTTCGCCTTCAGCCGTCTGTGCCTGATCGGCGGCATTGGTCGGCGCAGCGCCTTCCTGTTCGTCGGCCTCGGCCTTGGCGGCGGCTTTGGCGCGCTTGGCCTCGGCAGCCGGGTTGTAGCTCGACAGGTGCAGCAAGAACACGCCGCGCTTGCCTTCTTTCAGGTACTGACCGAGATCGACACCCTCGTAATGAGCCTTGCCCGGATCGCCCTTGGGGAAACCACGGGTTTGCTCGAAACGGTCGGTAATGTGATCTTCGCTGAAGCCGTAGCTCAACTCCGGGCGAGCGTAGTTGCCATTGTTCAAGCTCACCAGATGCTGCAACTGATCGGGCAAGACGCGGCCGATCTCGACCTTCATGCCGGGCAAGTTGCGCGATACCACCGAGACACGTTTGCTGCCGCTCATCGACAACAGCGAACCGTCTGCCATAAAGCGCAGCAGCTTCGGATAATCGGGCACGGTAACCAAGGTGGCGCGCGGCTCACCCAAAATATAACCACCGAACGATTTCAGCCCTTTCTCGACCCGCACATAGAGTTGCTGACCAGGCTCGGCGTGGTATTTGAAGCTTTGCAGCGCCGCGTAATCACCTTCGGTCGGCACCAGCTCCAGCTTCAGTGGCTGAGACTTGCGCAACACCTCCTCGCTGACCTTAGAGGCCGGCCAGCTATACGGCGCCTCGTCATCGTCTTGCTTCACTTCGGGGTTGCGCTTGGGCAGCACCCAGGCCTTGGTCAGCCCAGCCAGCTCGCTGTCGTGCACCGCACCGCTGACATTGACTACCAGCACCTGCTCGGGCTCGTACTTGTCGTTATCGACCAGGGTCGGGTCAATGCTTTGGATGGCCAAACTGTATAGGCCGGGCACCGCTATGCTGGCCTCGATCGGCTTGTCGGTGGCGTCGCCCCCACGCGAGCTGCGTACGCCTTTGCCAATGCTGTATCGCACTGAGCCGTCATCGCGCGGCAAGGCGAGAGGCTGCGAGTGAATCCATGCATTCAATTTGTACTGATCGTAGGTAACCGTGAACTTCAGCGAGCTGTCTTTGGCTCCGCGCTGGGATAGCGACAGCTCGATCTGCTTTTCAAACTGCGCCGGATCCACCGGGTAGTTGAATGCCACCGGCAGAATGGTTTTCTTCGCGGTAGCGTCTTGCGGATCTTGATAGAACTCGCCGCTGCCGGGCTTCGCCGTAAAGGCGACCGTATCGAAGGTGAATTGATCCTCAGCCATCAACACGTGGCCGGCAAAGGCCTTGGCGACGTCGAAACGAACCTCGTAGTGCTTGCCGACGGGCCAGTCTTCCGCGGGTACGAAGCGCAAAGTGCGGTCATCCAGCCAGCTCCACTGCCCTTTGACGGCCGGCTGTACGGCAATACCCGTGGTCACCGGCTTGCCGACCAGTTCAATCGGCGCCGCCGATTGCGAAAACTTGACCTGCAAGGGATGGATGGTGATGGGCTGCACGGTGTAATCCGTCAGCTCGGGGCGCTGCACCTGGAAGGTAATGCGCTGCGGCTCGACCGGCTTGGGGCGGTTCTTGTACCACTGCCAACCAAACCAGCCACCGGCCGCCAGCGCCAAGACGGCCACCAAAACCCCCGCGGCGTGTAGCGGGCGTCGACGAACCAGGGCTCCAGTCGCCGGCATCCACTGGGGCGCCGACCAGGAAACATGACCGATCAACGGCCGGAGGATTAGCGCGACCAGGTAAAGAAGGCCGTGTACCAGCCGTACCGGCAACATGAGCAGAAACCGCAACAGATCCATGATGATTCCTGACTATCGTCCAATGAAGAGAGACGGCACCATGCCGGCCCTGGGTCTATCAATGATGGGCTATGAAACCTGAGACTTCGATTGGTACGCATTGACACGCCCCGTTTGCACGGGACGCGGGATACATAGGCTCAATCGATTTCCCCATCCGCATACTGCCTGCTAAACATGGCAGAACGCGGCGCTGATTCTGACATGTTGCGAAGGCAACTTCAGTGGCGTTCGCTTATCGGCCTCGCGGGAAGCCCCACGGGCCGCGACAGCCGCCCTTGCCTTATGGACTGCGGCGGGCGGCGTCCAGCCAATGGCTTTACAGGTTGGCGAGGAACTCGCGCACGGTCGGCGCCAGCTTGGGATCCTGCATCGCCATATGCATGGTGGCGCGGACCAGCCCAGCCTTGTTGCCGCAGTCGAAGCGCGTGCCTTCAAAGCGGTAGGCCAGCACCTTGCCCTGCTCTTTCAATAGGGCATCAATGGCGTCGGTGAGCTGAATTTCACCACCGGCGCCGGGTGTGGTCTGCTCCAACAGCTCGAAGATGCGTCCCGGCAGCACGTAGCGCCCGACCACGGCGAGGTTGGAGGGTGCATCTGCGGGCTTGGGCTTTTCCACCATGTGGCGGATTTGCGCACTACGTGCGTCGATCGGAGTGGCGTCGACGATGCCGTATTTATCGGTCTCGTTATGCGGTACTTCCTCTACCGCGATGACTCCGGCCTGCTGAGCCTGGGCCAGCTCGGCCATCTGCCGCAGTGCGCCCTTGCCCTGGGCCCAGATCAAATCGTCCGGCAAAACCACGCCAAACGGCTCGTCGCCAACCACCGGCTTGGCGCAGAGCACGGCATGGCCCAGGCCAAGCGCCTCGGGCTGGGTGACGAAAATGGCGCGAACATGCCGCGGCAAGGTGCCCTGCACCAGCGCGAGTAATTCATCCTTGCCCTTTTCTTGCAGCTTGGACTCGAGCTCGTAGGCTTTATCGAAATAGTCGGCGATGGCGTGCTTATAGCGGTTGGTGACGAAGATCAATGTATCGGCACCGGCATCTACCGCTTCGTCGACCGCGTATTGAATCAGCGGGCGATCCAGTACGGGAAGCATTTCCTTGGCAACCACCTTGGTGGCCGGCAAAAAACGGGTACCGAGACCGGCAACAGGGAAAACCACCTTGCGCAAGGGCTTGCTCACTCACTTCTCTCCAGATTCACTGCGACGAATGGATACCACATTGCCCGGCTGCGCCGAGTCGCTCCAACGGAACGACGGCAACAAGCTGGATACGCAAGAGCGCAACCCCTCCTCGTCGAAAACAAGTGTCGCTTCACTTGCCTTCGCCAATTGGGCTTGCAGCAACTCCCACGGCACCTGCCGGTGCTGGGCCAGGAAAATCTTGGCATGCGTGGTTGCGCTGTAGTTCTCCAGCGGATGAAACAACTCTTCGAACAGCTTCTCGCCCGAACGCAAACCGGTGTAGATGATGGGAATTTCGCTGCCTGGCTTTTTGCCGGCCAGACGAATCATCTGTTCGGCCAAGTCGCGAATCTTTACCGGATCGCCCATATCGAGCGCGAAAATTTCTCCGCCGTTGCCAAGGCTGGCAGCCTGCAAGATCAACTGGCAGGCTTCGGGGATGGTCATGAAATAGCGCGACATCTCCGGATGCGTAATGGTTACCGGACCGCCGCTTTGAATCTGCCGACGGAATAGCGGCACCACCGACCCGGCTGAATCGAGCACATTGCCGAAGCGCACGGTAATGAAGTGGGTATTCGAATGCGCATTCAAATTCTGGCACCAGATTTCAGCGACGCGCTTGCAGGCGCCCATCACACTGGTCGGGTTGACGGCCTTGTCGGTGGAGATCAAGACGAAGCACTCGACTTGATTCAGATCAGACAGATCAGCCACGTTGCGCGTAGCCAGCACGTTATTACGGAAGGCCTGACGCAATTGCCCTTGCAGCATCGGCACATGCTTATAAGCGGCGGCGTGAAAAACCACTTGCGGCTTCATCTCGCCAAACAATTTGCGCATGGCGGCATGATCGCCGCAATCGGCCAGAATGCTTTCAAAAATCAGCTCAGGATATTCGGCACGCAGTTCCTGGGTGATCTGATAAAGATTGAACTCGCTGTGATCGACCACGGCCAAGGAATGTGCGCCCAGCCTGGCGATCTGGCGGCAAAGTTCGGAACCGATCGAGCCACCGCCACCGGTCACCAACACCCGGCGGCCGGTCAGGGTTTCACGAATAGCCGTCCAGTCCAGTTCAACCGGATCACGACCGAGCAAGTCTTCAATCGCGACCTCTTTGATCTCGTTGAACTGGGCGCGGCCGGCAATGACATCTTCCAGCTTGGGTACCGTGCGGTAGGGCAGCCCGGTCAAATCGCATAATTCTACGATGCGGCGCATCTCTGCGGTCGAGGCGCTGGGCATGGCGATTAACAGCATTTGCACGGCGGCTTCACGGGTCAACTCGGGCAGTTGCTCGATCCGGCCGAGGACCAGCCTACCATTGATGCTGGCCCCGCGCAGGCTTTCCCGGTCATCCACAAAACCGACCACGCTATAGCGCTTGTCGCGCTGCAAATCGCGGGTCAAGGCCTCGCCGGCACGATCGGCGCCGACGATCAATACCCGTTGCGCACCGTCTGCAGTAAACAGGTCGAGACGGCTATCCTTCCAAAACCGGTAAGCAAGGCGCGGCGCGCCCAGCAATACCGCCAGCACCACCGGATAGATGAGCAAGACCGATCGCGGCACCTCTTCGAGGCGGTTGTATAAGAACAACACCAGGCCGATGGCCAACGCACCGATCACCGTCGCACGCAGGATGTTCCATAGATCCGGCAGGCTGGCGAAGCGCCAAACCCCTCGATACAGGCCAGTCCAGCTCAGCACCGCGGCCTGTACCAGCAGCACCAGGGGGAATTCCAGCGAGTGAAAACTGTAGGAGTGATCGCTCATCAGCGCATAGCGCAGCGTCTTGGCAATCCACCAAGCCAACGCCGCCATGAACAGGTCGTGGGTCACGACCGCTGTCCGCGGATGAATCAAGCCGATCAGTTTACGTAGTGACATGATGAGCCTTGTGCGAAACGCGCCGCAGACAGTGGCGCTTGGCGAGCGTCCATGCTGCACACGCAGCCAGGTACACAACGGCACAAATCAGAAACGCCAGACGAGGAAAAACCCACGCCAGCATTGCCAAGGGTGCAGCAACCAAAACATTCCAAGCCAAATAGCACCCACCCCCCGATGAATGCGTAAAACCACTACGAACCAGCCATTGATACAGGTGTTCGCGGTGCGCAGTGTACCAGCGCCGACCGCGCCACATCCTGTTCAATAGCGTAAGCGCAGCGTCCACCATGAAAGCTGAACTAAGGATCAGCGCCGGCCACAGCAGGTCGGTTTCGACCCGCCACAGCATGGCCGTCAGCATAAAAATCAGCAGGCCCACCGTGCCGCTGCCCACATCCCCCATGAAAATGCGAGCGCGCGGTCGGTTGTACCACCAAAAACCCAGGCTAGCCGTTGCCAGACAGGCTGCCGAGGTTGCCAACGCAGGCTGCCCGGCAGCGACACCCAGCAAGGCCAGACCCAAGCCCACAAAGATGACTTGCTGCGCCAGCAAGCCGTCGATACCGTCCATGAAATTATGCAGGTTGACGCTCCATACACCGGCAAGCAGCAACAGCGGAAGCCATAGCCACGACAAGGCTCCGACCATCATGGCCGCAGAAAACAGCAGTACCGCAAGCAATTGCACGCCCAGTCGCGGCAACACCGGTAGCGCGTGATGGTCGTCCCACCAGCCCACGGCTGCCACCAACAGGGTAGCGATGGCCGATCCAGTGACTAGAACGGACGGCCAAACACCCGGCATAGTCGCCATGGCCGACGTCATGGTGAGCACTACCGCAACGACCAAGCCTGCCCCACCGCCGCGTGGCGTGGGTATGGAATGCGAGCGGCGCTGCCCCGGCTGATCGAGCATACCGCGACGATGCGCATAGGCAATCGCCGCGCGCACTAAAAGCATAGACAGCAGCAAAGACGCCAGCATCCATGCGATGGCCTGTACGAGCTGGGACATGCTTATCTCACTCGTTAGCTACGCCATGGATCGGACGAATCGTGCTCCAACCTTTGCAGCTTGGACACTGCCAATGATGCGCCTTGGCACCAAAGCCGCAGCGGCTGCAACGGTACATAGCCTGCCCCTCCAGCAGCTTTTTGGTGAGGTCGCGCAAGATCAGGAAATTCTCGCGCGCCTCACCTTCGATCTTGTCCATGGTGGCATCGATCAAAGCCATCAGGCCACGCACCGAAGGGCGCTGCCTGAGCTGCGAGGTAAGAAAGTCAATCGCCACACGTTCGCCATCACGTTGTTGATACAAATGAGTCAACGCCAATACCGGCGAAACACCATGATAACGAGCGAGTATGTCACGCAAGAAACGCTCGGCCCGCTCCATTTGCTGTGAGCGCGCATAGCTATTTAAAAGCGGCGGCAAAATTTCTGGCACGAAAGCGATGTCAGCCTCGACCGCAGCCTCGTAGACATCGACTGCTTCGGCATGCTCGCCATCTTCAGCATGCAAGCGCCCGGTCAGCATGAATGCGCGTACGCAATCGGCCTGGCTGATAAAAGCCTGCCTCAGGTATTCCCGTGCATCCTGTCGCGCGCCGTGCTGCCGCGACTGATCGGCCAACTCGCAATAAAACTGCGCGACCATGCCCGACTCGTCCTCACCGACCATCGCCTCCAGCCGGCGCGCGTGATCGATCGCCTTATGCCAATCGCGCTCGTGCTGATAAATAGCGATCAGATGCCGTAGCGCCGACGGGGCGTGGGCATCCATAGCCACCAGGTCGGAAAACAAGGTCTCGGCGCGATCGAGCAGACCGGCCCGCATATAGTCCTCACCCAGCTCGAGCAAGGCCACGGTCTTCATGGCGTCGGACAATCCCGGCCGCGATACCAAATGCTGGTGCAAGCGAATCGCCCGATCGACCTCACCGCGCCGACGAAAAAGATTGCCCAGCGCAAGATGTGTTTCCACGGTGTCGCGGTTGTATTCGGCCAGGCGCAGGAAGACCTCGATAGCCTTGTCCTGCTCCTCGTTCAACAGATAGTTGAGGCCGCGAAAATAGTCCGAGGAAAGCTCACTGACCTGCTCCCCCGAGCGGCGCACTCCGGCACGCCGCGCACTCCACCATCCACAGGCGAAGGCGGTGGGCACCAACAGAGCCAGCACATAGAGGGCGCTCATGCGTTGGCCGGGGTCTTCTTGCTCTTGTCCAGCGTCCGCTGTTCATGGCGGCGCTGACGTCGATGCTGCGCGCTTACGCCGAGCCAGGCGGTAAGACCACCCAGCAGCCAGCCGACGACCAGCATCACCAACAAGGCAGCACCCTTGGGCAGTTCGACATGCGCAAAAGCGAGGTCATAGCTGACCAAATCGACATTGAGAGCCCCCAGCACAATGCCGGCGGCGATAAATAGCAGCAGAATCAGTATCACGATCAATCGCATCAGGCGACTTTAACCGATTGCCCATGATCGGCACAGGCATTCGTTCTCAACAGCGAAAACTACGATTCAGCTGCGCATCGATACGGCATATTGGAACGGCGCAAACCCTGCTCACAAAAGCTTGATGGGCCACTCAGGACACCCTGCCGCCGCGTTTCGCCGCAAAGAAAAAGGCAGGCCAACGTCCGCTGGCCTGCCTTTGAATAGATGAAGCACCCTAAGCCCTCAACCTGCGGAAGACTGCTCCAACAGCATATTGACGCGCTCGCGCAGTTCCTTGCCCGGCTTGAAGTGCGGGACATGCTTACCCGGTAGCGCGACCGCGTCGCCGGTCTTCGGGTTACGTCCCATCCGTGGCGGCCGGAAATGCAGCGCAAAGCTGCCAAAACCGCGCACTTCGATACGTTCGCCGTTGGCAAGCGCATGGCTCATCTGTTCGATCACGCTTTTCACCGCGAGCTCGACATCACCAAACGCAAGATGCGTCTGGCGCCGCGCCAGCGCCTCGATCAATTCGGATTTGGTCATGGGTCCCCAATGTCCGTGACAAAGGCGACAGAGCGGCAAATCACCGCTCTGTCGCAGGCACGTTAGTCAGCCTTCTTGAGCTGTTCTTTCAGCAGTGCGCCGAGACTGGTCGTACCGGCACTGGAAGCTGAGGAGTACTCAGTCATCGCTTCGTCAAGATCTTGCTCGTCCTTGGCGCGAATCGACAGCTGGAGCTGACGCCCCTTGCGATCCATGCCGGTGAACTTGGCTTCGACCTTGTCGCCCACCTTCAGATGCTGGGTAGCGTCTTCGATGCGCTCTTTGGCGATGTCGTTGGCACGCAGATAACCCTCGACGCCCTCACCCAGGTCGATCACCGCACCCTTGGCATCGACTTCCTTCACGGTGCCATTGACGATGGTGCCGCGAGTGTGGACTGCCATGAACTGGCCGAACGGATCCTGCTCCATCTGCTTGATGCCGAGGGAGATGCGCTCACGCTCCGGATCCACGGCCAACACCACGGCTTCGATCTCGTCGCCCTTCTTGAAGTTGCGGACCAGGTCTTCGCCGGTACCCTGCCAAGTGATGTCGGACAGGTGAACCAGACCATCGATGCCGCCGTCCAGGCCGATGAAGATGCCGAAATCGGTGATCGACTTGATCTGACCGGACACCTTGTCGCCCTTCTTGTGCATCGCTGCGAAGGCTTCCCACGGGTTCGAACGGGTCTGCTTGATACCCAGCGAGATGCGGCGACGCTCTTCATCCACGTCCAGCACCATCACTTCGGTCTCATCGCCAACCTGCACCACCTTGGCCGGGTTGACGTTCTTGTTGGTCCAATCCATTTCGGACACGTGGACCAGACCCTCGACGCCCGGCTCGATCTCGACGAAGCAGCCGTAATCGGTGACGTTGGAGACCTTGCCGAACAAGCGGCTGCCCACCGGATAACGGCGAGCGATGGCGACCCACGGATCATCGCCGAGCTGCTTGAGGCCCAGCGAAACGCGGTTGCGCTCGCGGTCGTACTTGAGCACGCGGACATCCAGCTCGTCGCCGACATTGACCACTTCGGACGGGTGACGAACGCGCTTCCACGCCATATCGGTAATGTGCAGCAGACCGTCGATACCGCCCAGGTCCACGAACGCGCCGTAATCGGTGAGGTTCTTGACGGTGCCCTTGACCACGGCACCCTCGGTCAAACGCTCCAACAGCTTCTCGCGCTCTTCGGAGAACTCGGTCTCAACGACGGCGCGGCGGCTGACCACCACGTTATTGCGCTTGCGATCGAGCTTGATGATCTTGAACTCGAGCTCTTTGCCTTCGAGGTAGACCGGATCGCGGACCGGACGGACATCGACCAACGAACCCGGCAAGAATGCGCGGACGTCTTTGATATCGACGGTAAAGCCACCCTTGACCTTGCCGGAGATCATGCCGGTGATGGTCTCTTCCTTGTCGAAAGCCTGCTCGAGGTCATCCCACACCATCGAACGCTTGGCTTTCTCACGGGAGAGCTTAGTCTCGCCGAAACCGTCTTCCAGAGCGTCGAGGGCAACCTTCACCTCGTCGCCCACCTGCACTTCCAGCTCACCCTTTTCGTCCTTGAATTGCTCGATCGGGACGATGCCTTCGCTCTTCAGGCCTGCATTGATTACGACGACGTCGTTGCGGATTTCCACAACGATACCGGTAACGATGGCACCCGGCTTGAGCTTGGAGATGGCCTGTTGGCTCTGTTCAAACAGTTCGGCAAAACTTTCAGTCATGTTGATTCCAGAAATGAGAAAAGGCCGTGGTCTGCGTACGCCATCGGATAAATGCGTACAAACAGATCGGCCCACCGGTTATGGGTGTCTACAGGAATTGCTTCCTTGGCACCGTTGACCAAAACTCCATGCCGCGACATGGAGCACCAAAGCCGTGTGCAGCCACTCAGGGCTTCACGACGGCAAGTACTTTCGCGACCACATCCTCGATCCCCATGCCGGTGCTATCCACCAATACGGCATCGACGGCGGGCTTGAGCGGCGCAACGGTTCGCGATGCATCGCGGGCGTCACGCGCTTCAATTTCGCGCTGAAGGCCAGCAAGTGTAACGCTAAGCCCCTTTTCCTTCAACTGCTTATAGCGTCTTTTCGCCCGCTCGCCGGCACTGGCGGTCAGAAACACCTTGAACGGCGCATCGGGGAAGATCACGGTGCCCATGTCGCGCCCGTCGGCTACCAGCCCGGGGCTCTTGCGAAAGCCCAACTGCAGAGCCACCAACGCCTGCCGCACGGAAGGCATGGAGGCAATCGCGGACGCCGCCGCCCCTGCCGTTTCAGTACGCAGCTCGTCGGTGGCGTCATGCCCGTTGACGATAACCCGGGTGTCACCCCCATCGGCCGCCGCCCGAAAGTGAATTTTGGTGGTCTCGGCGCAGCGAGTCACCGCCTCGGCATCGGATAAATCCAACCCAGCCATGCCAGCGGCATACCCTACCGCACGGTACAGGGCCCCCGAGTCCAGCAGGCGCCAGCCCAAATGCTCAGCCACCAGGCGGCTAACCGTCCCCTTACCTGACCCCGAGGGTCCATCAATAGTAAGTACGGGAACGATTTGGCTACGACTCATGGTGGCTCCTGACGGAAAATAGTTGGCTCACGGCTATGCCAGCCGCACTCAAGTCGGCTATGTTATCTCGTTGACTCGCTCCTGAACGCGTATCATCAGGTTCCGACCCTTTCGTCCGCCCCACCGCAGCCCACTTATGACCGATCTTCGCCGCGAGTTTGAGCAATCCGCCGAAGATATTCAGCGACTAGGAGTGCGGCCGGACAACGACACCTTGCTCAAGCTTTATGCGCTTTATAAGCAGGGCTCGGAGGGCGACCTGCGTAGCTCACAGCCGGGCTTTTTTGATTTCGTGGGCACAGCAAAGTACGAGGCCTGGGGCCAGTTGCGCGGAACACCCAAAGACGAAGCCATGCGTCGCTACATTGAGCTGGTGCGGCAGCTGCTCGACGCCTGAGCGGATAGCGATAGCAGCAAACCCTCAGCCACCGATGCCGCCGTGCAAGCACGGCGGCAAACAGAAGTGGGCAGCACCCGCTTAGCGCATATTTCCGGTATGCCCGAGGGAATAGCGCCCAGGCTGCGGCCACACGGTCAAACCATGCGGCTCCATGCCGACCTTGATGGATTTGACATCGCCCGTCGTCGTGTCGATCGCATAGACCATGTCATCGAAGCGACCCGATAGCCAAAGCTTCTTGCCGTCAGCACTGACATTGCCCATGTCCGGGCTGCCGCCACCGGGAATCGGCCAGGTCTTGATGACCTTGCCGGTGGCGAAATCGATCACCGCCACACTGCCCTTACCGCGAACAGGCTTGCCATGAGCCGCATGGTCCTGGGCAGGCCCATGGATACGATTGGAACCGCGATTGGCAACATACAGCCGGGTACCATCGCGACTCGGGTACAACCCATGTGCGCCCACACCCGTGGCGACGAAGCCGGTCTTGGTGAAATTGTCGCCATCGATCACGAATACGCCATCGGCCATCATGTCCGCGACATAGAAGACCTTACCGTTCGGCGAGACGCGAATGTCTTGCGGCATACCCTTGGCCGCCAGCTGCAGGTAGCCAGCCACCTTGCGGTTCACCATATCGATCTTGGCGATACCGCCACTGAATTCACAGGTGAAGATGGCGTACTTGCCGTCGATCGAGAAATCGGCGTGGTTGATGCCCTTGCACTGCGGCACCTCCAGGCTCGACTTGAGCGCCATCGTCTGCGGATCGCGGAAATCTAGCCGCGCATGCGCCTCGGCGACCACGATGGCTTCTTTGCCATCCGGGGTGAAGTACATGTTGTAGGGATCGTCTACCGGAACCGCCTGACCCGGCTTGCCGGTCTTGGGATCGATCGGCGTCAGGCTACCGCCCGCCTTGCCTTCGTCATTGTTAGCCACCCACAAGGTTTTCAAATCCCAGGCGGGAACCACATGCTGCGGGCTACGGCCGACCTTGAATTTGTCGACCACCTTCAACGTGGCGGGGTCGATCACGTAGATATCGTTGGAGCGAAGGTTAGGCACATAGACACGCTGCAATGCCGATGCCACCACCGGACTGAGATGATCAGCGCCCGCTTCACTATAAAGATTGTCGGGATTCACCACCGGCGCCATACCCGGCACCGTGGTGATGGCGGATGCTGCAGTCACGCTGCAGGTAACGCCTAAACCGGTTAAAGCGAGACCGATCAACGGTACCAAGCGAGACCAACGACGGGCATTTAAATACATAGAACACCTTTATCCAGAAACATGAAAAACAGCGAGTTCACCACCTGGCGGTGAACTCATCAACGACCCGCAGTATCTCGCTTGATGGCTTGAATGGTTTGCGCCACGATCAGCTCGACGCCCATCTGCCCAAGCTCGGCGGTCGCACGGTGCGGATCGCCACCGTAGACGCCATCTGCGGCCCCCAACTTCAAATCATTGTGCAGCCGATCTTGCCGAACCATATGCGGTGCCACGGCAAGCTGCAGTGAAGTGTCGGCAAGGCCGGCATGCGTGCCGATCTCGTTATCGCGATAACCGTGCTGACGCAACAACTGCGCATAACCGTCCGAGCTTGCGCCGTAGTACTCCGGCGGCACGAACGCCTTGGCCGCGGTACCCGACCAAGCCTTGTTGAGTCGGGCCACCACGCGCTTGATATCGGCCTGATAACCACCGTGATCGCCGAGGAAAACAATATGACTAAACCCATGCACCTTAAAGCTGTTCGCAGCGGATTCCAGGGTTTTCTCGAAGGTATCGTCAGTCACCGTGATGGTGCCGGGAAAACGCATATGCGAGGTCGGCGGCGCATAGCCCCCCTCAGGCACATAAGCGATCACCGGCGCAACGAGGGCGTTGCCCAAGCCCTGGGCGATCAGTTGCGACAGCGCCTTGGCCCGCGCGTTGTGTTTGCCGACGGCAACATCTGGCCCGCTTTGTTCGGTCCCGCCGATGGGAATAATGATGGTGGTCTTGCCCGCCTGGATCTGATCGCGCAGCTCGGTCCAGGTCAAATCCTCAAGCAATACGGTCTTCGGCACTTGTGCAAAAACCGCCTGAGTGGCGACGAGAAAAAAAATCGCGCAAGCGAGAGCTCGTCGCAAAAAAAGCCGCATAAAAGGTTCTCGCGTGAAATGCATACCCGATTATCAAGGATGAGATCGGCGAAGTGCACCGTTGACATAAGCATCAAGCTGGCTGCCGTACAGCAATGAGGCCGCCGGGCTGACAAGCAAGCCCAGCATGCACGCTTGCAATTACGCCCCGACCAAGGCAGATTCATACGATCGTTTTAATTCGGCCAGCCGCATGCGCTACCCGCATCTATTCGCCCCACTCGATCTCGGCCACACCACCTTGCCCAATCGCATCCTGATGGGCTCGATGCATACCGGCCTGGAAGACAAGGCCAGCGACTACCACAAGCTGGCCGGCTATTTCGCCGAACGAGCGCGGGGCGGCGTGGGCCTGATGGTGACCGGCGGCATTGCGCCCAGCATCGAGGGTTGGTTGAAACCGTTCGGCGGCCGCCTATCGATGCCATGGCATGTCGCCAGGCATCGCACACTGACCACCGCCGTGCATGCGGAAGGTGGGCGGATCTGCATGCAGATTTTGCATGCGGGCCGTTATGGCTATCACCCCTTGTCGGTAGCGCCATCGAAAATCAAATCGCCGATTACCCCGTTTACTCCGCGCGCACTATCCGCTCGCGGTGTGGAACGCAGCATTCGTGACTTTGTCCGCTGCGCTCAACTGGCCCAAGAAGCGGGTTACGACGGCGTCGAGGTGATGGGCTCGGAAGGTTATTTCATCAATGAGTTTCTCGCCGAACGCAGCAACAAGCGCAGCGACGCCTGGGGTGGCGATGCCACTCGGCGCATGCGCCTGCCACTGGAAATCGTGCGGCGAACCCGCGAAGCGGTAGGGCGCGATTTCATCATCATCTATCGCCTGTCGATGCTGGACCTGGTCGACGGCGGCCAGGACTGGAACGAAATCGTCACCCTGGCTAAAGGCATCGAAGCGGCTGGCGCCAGCATTATCAATACCGGCATCGGTTGGCATGAAGCGCGCGTGCCGACCATCGTCACCAGTGTGCCGCGCGCAGGCTTTGCCTGGGTGACGCGCAAACTCAAAGGCGAAGTGTCGATTCCATTGATCGCCACGAATCGCATCAATATGCCGGATGTGGCCGAGCGCGTTCTCGCCGAAGGCGAGGCCGACATGGTCTCGATGGCCCGTCCGCTTCTGGCTGATCCCGAATGGGCACGCAAAGCCCAGGCAGGCCAAAGCGACCGCATCAATACCTGCATCGCCTGCAACCAGGCCTGCCTCGATCATGTATTCCAAAACCGCCGCGCCAGCTGCATGGTCAACCCGCGAGCCTGCCACGAAACCGAATGGCCGATGACAGCCACCGCTACACGCAAGCGCATCGCGGTGATCGGCGCAGGCCCAGCAGGCATGGCCTGCGCCAGCACGCTTGCCGAGCGCGGCCATAGTGTGACCTTGATCGACCAGGCCGAACGCATTGGTGGCCAGTTCAATTACGCCAAGCGCAGTCCCGGCAAGGAAGAGTTTGAAGAAACCCTGCGCTACTTCCGCAACCGACTGCACGACCTCGGCGTAGGACTACAGCTAGGTCAAACCGCCGATGCGGCCTCGCTGCAAGCCAGTGGGTATGACGAGGTTGTCATCGCCACCGGCATCACCCCGCGCCGGGTGAGCTTTGCCGGCAGCGACGATCCGCGCGTACTGAGTTATCTGGACGTGCTGGCTCACGACAAACCGGTGGGCGCCCGGGTAGCCATCATCGGCGCTGGCGGCATTGGTTTCGATGTCGCCGAATTTCTCGCCGAGCACGCCCCCTCGCCCACTACCGATGTCCAGCGCTGGACTCGCGAATGGGGGGTGAACATGCAGCTCGATACCCGCAGCGGCCTGCAGCCGGCACAGCCGGAAGCGCCAGCCAGGCAAATCTGGCTACTTCAGCGTAGCCAGGGTCGCCCCGGCGCTCGCCTCAACAAAACCACGGGCTGGGTTCATCGCGCCACGCTGAAGGCCAAGCGAGTCGCCATGCTTGGCGATGTCAGCTACGAACGCTTTGATGATCGGGGCCTGCATATCAGCGTGAAAGGTGAATCGCAGATTCTGCCTGTCGATAGCGTGGTGATTTGTGCCGGGCAAGAGCCCAATCGCAAACTCGCCGATGCATTGACAGCCATGGGCATCAAAGCCCATGTGATCGGCGGTGCCGATGTAGCGGCTGAACTGGATGCAAAACGCGCGATCGCCCAAGGCACTCAGCTCGCCACCCGCCTTTGATCGCGAGGCGGGTTACGCCGATGCGGCAAACGCAAAAAGAAAGCGCCCCGCTAGGCGACGCCTCGATAACGGTTCAGGGGGAGGGAGACCGTATATCGGGGGGATAGCGTCGCTGCGGGGCGGGGGTCGCCGCCACCTGGGGGGAGGGGACGGTGGCGGGACAAGCGCGATTATAGGTCGACGTCGCAACGAATCAAATATATATTTATCGCACTACTTATTCGATTTCCCTATATGTTTGATTTCCGCCAGCTGCGCTACTTCATTGCCGTCGCGGAAGAATTGAGCTTTAGCCGCGCCGCACAGCGACTGCATCTGTCCCAGCCCCCTTTATCCCAGCAAATTCAATCTCTTGAAAGAGACCTTGGGGTCCGCCTGCTGGATCGCGACAAGCGCAATGTGGCCCTGACCGACCCCGGCCGCGTATTCCTGGAGCAAGCCCGGCAAATCCTCGCCAAAGCCGACGAGGCACGCATCCAAGTCACTGAAGCGGCGGCAGGTTTCAGCGGTCATCTGCGGCTGGCATATACGGTATCGGTAACCTTTCATCCGACCCTGCCGGAAACCTTGCTGCGCTACGGCCAGCTGGCCCCGAATGTCCGTGTGCAACTGAACGAGATGTATACCGAATCGCAATTCGATGCCTTGCTGGCCGGCCAGCTCGATGTCGGCTTTGTCCGCGACGAGCCTAAACATGAGGCCGACCAACAAGCACTGCGGCTGGATTTGATCGATCGCGAGCCACTCTTGCTCGCCCTGCCCTCTGGCCACCCCTTGGCGAACCGCAGCAGCGTCAAGCTGCGAGAGGTATCGACCGAGCCCTTTGTGGTACAACCCCGCGAACTGGCCGCCACGCTTTACGACCGCCTGGTACACATTGCGATCAAGGCGGATTTTCACCCGCTGATTCGCCTGCATGCCCAACAAATCAACGGCTTGCTGGTGCTGGTCGCCGCCGGCATGGGACTGGCGCTGGTACCCGCCTCGATGCGCAGCGTCGGCCTGGCCGGGGTGCGCTATGTGCCCCTGGATGACCCGGACGCCTATATGCTGCTGGCCGTTGCCAGCCGGGCCGATGACCCCTCGCCGGTGGTGGCTAAATTCCTCTCCACCGTGACTGAATCTAAAAGAGCTACGGACTTGTGATAAGCCTTTCAAACGATTACACTTCCGCGCTTATCTTATCCATTAGTTTCAGGAGCTGGCCGTGAAGGTGCTTTCCTCTTTGAAGTCCGCCAAGGCGCGGCACCGTGACTGCAAAGTCGTGCGCCGTCGTGGCAAAGTGTTCGTGATCTGCAAGAGCAACCCCCGTTTCAAGGCTCGTCAGCGCTGATTTCAGCTGCGACGTGTCAGTAAAAAAGGCCGCGAAAGCGGCCTTTTTTGTGCCCCAGGCCTGCCAACCGCCTTCGCTGATAGCGCGCTTACCTCGGTTACGACGCGCGGCGCGATGGCTGCCGGCACGATAGCGAGAACAGCGCCGCCGACATCAATAACGAAACCCAGTAATCGGTCGGGGCCACACCCCACCAGTGGATATGCCAGGGAATAAAGCGCGGCGCGAAATGCGTCCAGCCAAACGCCGGATTCAAGACAAACCAGAGAAAGTCCTCGGCAATCCAGAACAGCATGATGCAGGCGAGCGCACGCGCCTCGGCACGCCAGCTCCAATGCCCGGCAAATATCAGGGGAAAATGAAAAAACAGCGCTACGCAGGGGAAAATCCATGCGTGGTAGCCGGTCATCGGCCGGCCGCCCCAAAAGATATCCAGTAGCCAATGGTGCTCAATCCGCCAGGTAGGCAGATTCGCCGCCCACCCCGCCCTACCCTCGATCTGGATTTCCACATTGGCAAAAAAGAACGCCAATAGCAGTGTCCAGAGAATAGTCAGCGATAACACCCAGGGGCGGGCAGATACCTCGTTACCAGTACGCGTGCCTAAGTACATCTGATCTTGTTCTTCACTGAAGCCGGCCTGCGCCGGCTTCAATTTGCCTGGTCGAGTTGTTCCAGCACGATATCGAGCACGCGCTGCGCCGCCTGAGGCCGGCCAAGACTACGCGCCCGCGCACGCATCGATTCCAGCCGCTCGGGCTCAGACAGCAACAGACGCACCCGATATTCCAGCGAAACCAGGTCGACCGCCTTGAGCGCAGCTCCTTGCTCGAGCAGATAATCGGCGTTGCGCTCTTCCTGGCCCGGAATCGGTGCATTCACCACCATCGGCACGCCCATCGCCAGACACTCGGACGTCGTCAAGCCACCGGGCTTGGTAATAACCAGGTCGGAACAAGCCATCAGTCGCTCCACCTCGTTAGTGAAACCAAAGGGGAAAAGCCGCCCAGGATGCTGGGCCGCGATGGCCTGAAGTTTTTTCAGCGCGACCTCGTTACGGCCCGCCAGCACAATCAGCTGGAAATCCTGCTGATCCGCATGATCGAGCTGCAGCAACGCTGCCGCCACCTCATCCAGCTTGCCCATCCCTGCGCCACCACCCATCAGCATGATGGTGCGCCGACCCGGGTCCAGGCCAAAATGCCGGGCACAAGCTTGGCGATCTTGCGGCGAAGCAAAAGCAGGAACCACCGGAATACCCGTCGTGTGGATACGCTCGGCTTCGATGTGATTGGCGCGCATGCGGAAAGCGATTTCATCGCTAGCGGCGAAAAAGCCGGTCATTTTCGGAATAACCCACATGCCGTGCAAATCGAAGTCGGTGACCTGCACCCATACCGGCACTGTCAACCGCTCACGTCGAATCTCGTGCATCAAGATTTCGGCAGGCAAGAAATGCGTGCAGACGATGGCGTCGGGGGCGAATTCGTCGATGGCGCGGCACAAGGCGCGCGTGCTCAAACGCTCGGCGGCGCGGCGTATTTTCTGCGACGGGCTGCCCGGATCGGCTTCATTCGTGCTTTGGTACAACATGCCCCAAAGCGTAGGGTAGCTATTGACCAATTTGATGTAGAAATCGGTGTAAAGCTTGCGAAATGCCGCGGGGACGTAAGCCATCACATCCAGATGCAAGGTCTGCACCTCGGGCAGATTCGCCGCCGCCGTCAGGCGCAAAGCTTCAGCGGCTCGCACATGGCCAGCACCTGCCGAAACGCTGAGAAAAAGAATCTTCCGCTGGGACATCATCTCTATCCTTAATAAGCGCATCTTGCTGGCAGAAGCTGCCGATCACTCAGCGGTGTTTTGCGCGACGGCGAGACCGCCACGCAAAACACCGTACCCGCTCATTTAGCTATAACGCACACCGACAATCGCATAGGATTTCACGCCATTGGGCGCGGTGAACTCAAATTCGTCGCCATTGTTCTTGCCGATCAGCGCACGCGCAATCGGTGACGAAACCGCAATCAGGCGCTGTTTGATATCCGCCTCGAGATCGCCAACGATTTGATAAGTCACCGCTTCGCCACTGTCGATGTCTTCCAGATCGACGGTGGCACCGAATACCACGCGATTGCCCGCAGCCAGACGGCTGACGTCGATCACCTCGGCCGTCGACAGCCCGGCCTCCAGCTCGGCAATACGCCCTTCATTGAAACCATGCTGCTCACGCGCCGCATGATATTCAGCGTTTTCTTTCAAGTCGCCGTGCGCACGTGCCTCGGCAACCGCGGCGATAATGCGCGGCCGCTCGACCGACTTCAGACGTTCAAGCTCGGCACGTAAGCGCTCTGAACCAACCTTGGTAATAGGGGCGCGACTCATGCGCTCAATTCCTTGTGCAATTCCTGCAGGCTGTGCACTTCACCGGTGCCGTGGAAATCCAACGAATGCACCAATGCTCGCGCGCCCGCAACGGTAGTGGAGTAAGTAACGCGATGCTGCAAAGCCTCGCGCCGGATCGAGAACGAGTCGGCGATCGCCTGCTTGCCCTCGGTGGTATTGACGATATAAACGATCTCGCCGTTCTTGATCAAGTCGACGATATGCGGTCGCCCTTCGGCCACCTTGTTGATGCGCTCGCAGAGCACACCGTGCTCGGCCAGATAGCGGGCCGTGCCCTCGGTGGCGACAATGCTGAAACCACGAGCGATCGCATCGCGCACGACCGGCAGCAAGCGGTCCTTGTCGGCATCGCGCACCGATACAAACACCTTGCCCTTGGGCGGAGTCTTGATCCCAGCGGCGTCGTGACCGCGGGCGAAAGCGGCGCCAAAGCTACGGCCCACGCCCATGACCTCGCCGGTGGAACGCATCTCGGGACCAAGAATCGGATCGACGTTCTGGAACTTCAGGAACGGGAAGATCGCCTCTTTCACCGAGTAATACGCAGGAATCACTTCACGCGTGGTGCCTTGCTGTACCAGGGTACGGCCAGCCATCGCCCGCGCGGCAATCTTGGCCAACGGCACGCCGGTCGCCTTGGAGACAAAGGGCACCGTGCGCGACGCGCGCGGGTTCACTTCCAGAATGAACACGGTGTCGCCTTGAATCGCAAACTGCGTATTCATCAAGCCGATCACTTTGAGCTCTTTCGCCATCATGGCAACCTGGCGCCGCAGCTCGTCCTGCACCTCGGCGGTAAGCGAGTACGGCGGCAGCGAGCAGGAGGAATCGCCCGAGTGCACGCCGGCCTCTTCGATATGCTCCATGATGCCGCCGACCAGTACGTTGCCCTCGGTATCGGCAATGATGTCGACATCGACTTCGACCGCGTGATCGAGAAAGCGATCCAGCAACACCGGCGAATCATTGGAAACCTGCACCGCTTCGCGAATGTAGCGCGACAGATCGGCATCGTCGTAAACCACTTCCATCGCCCGGCCACCGAGCACGTAGCTGGGCCGCACCACGAGCGGATAGCCAATCTCACGCGCCAGCACCAAGGCCTCGTCGGCATTGCGCGCGGTGCGATTCGGCGGCTGCAGCAGGCCCAGCTTGGTAATCATCTGCTGGAAGCGTTCGCGGTCTTCGGCCAGATCGATCGAGTCGGGCGACGTGCCGATAATCGGCACACCGGCGGCTTCCAGCGCACGCGCCAGCTTCAGCGGCGTCTGGCCACCGTACTGCACGATCACGCCCTTGGGCTTCTCGACAGCCACGATTTCCAACACGTCTTCCAGCGTCAGCGGCTCGAAGTACAAGCGGTCTGACGTGTCGTAGTCGGTGGAAACCGTCTCCGGGTTGCAGTTGACCATGATGGTCTCGAAACCGTCTTCGCGCAGGGCAAGCGAGGCATGCACGCAGCAGTAGTCGAACTCAATGCCTTGACCGATGCGGTTGGGACCGCCGCCGAGCACGATGATTTTGTCGCGATCGGTCGGCTGGGCTTCGCATTCTTCCTCATAGGTCGAATACATATAAGCCGTGGTGGTAGCAAACTCCGCCGCACAGGAGTCCACCCGCTTGTATACCGGGCGCACACCCAGGGTATGACGCAGGTGACGCACCGCCGTTTCGTCGGTACCCATCAGCTCGGCCAGACGCGCATCGGCAAAACCCATGCGCTTCAGTTCGCGAAACCGCGGAGCGTCGAGCGCGGTGATGCCTTGCGCCGTCACTTCAGCCTCGGTCAGCACAATGTCTTCAAAGGCAGCAAGGAACCATGGATCGACGCGGCTGAGGTTGTGCACCTCCTCCAGCGAAAGACCGGCGCGGAAAGCATCCGCCAGATGAAACACACGATCAGGCCGCGGCTCACGCAATTCGCGCTTGAGCACCGCCAAGCCATCCTCGGTGCTGATATCCAGCCCGGTCGGATTGAGGCCGGTCTTGCCGATTTCCAGCCCGCGCAGCGCTTTTTGCAAAGATTCATGGAAGCTGCGCCCCATCGCCATCACCTCACCCACCGACTTCATCTGCGTCGTCAGGCGGGCATCGGCTGAAGGGAACTTCTCGAAGGCGAAGCGCGGAATCTTGGTGACCACATAGTCAATGGACGGTTCGAACGATGCCGGAGTCAGACCACCGGTGATGTCGTTCTTCAATTCGTCCAGGGTGTAACCGACCGCCAGCTTCGCGGCGATCTTGGCGATCGGGAAACCGGTGGCCTTGGAAGCCAGCGCCGATGAACGCGACACGCGCGGATTCATCTCGATGACGACAACGCGACCATCTTCGGCATTGATGCCGAACTGCACGTTGGAGCCGCCCGTGTCCACGCCGATTTTCCGCAGCACCGCGATCGAGGCGTTACGCAGGCGCTGATATTCCTTGTCGGTCAGCGTCTGTGCCGGTGCGACGGTAATCGAGTCGCCGGTATGCACGCCCATCGGATCGAGGTTTTCGATCGAGCAGACGATGATGCAGTTGTCCGCCTTGTCGCGAACCACTTCCATCTCGAACTCTTTCCAACCCAGCACCGATTCTTCGACCAGCACTTCGCCGACCGGCGAGAGGTCCAGGCCGCGCTTGACGATCTCTTCGAATTCTTCGCGGTTATACGCGATACCACCGCCCGAACCGCCCAGCGTGAAACTGGGCCGAATGATGGTGGGGAAACCCACCTTGGCTTGCGCCAAGACGGCTTGCTCGAAAGTGCGGACCACTTCGGCTTTCGGACATTCCAGGCCGATTTCGGCCATCGCCACGCGGAACAGTTCGCGATCTTCGGCCATGCGGATGGCTTCGCGCGAGGCACCGATCAGCTCGACGTTGTACTTCTCCAGTACACCGTTATCGGCCAGATCCAGCGCGCAGTTCAAGCCGGTTTGGCCGCCCATCGTCGGCAGCACCGCATCCGGGCGCTCCTTGGCGATAATCCGCTCGACCGTCTGCCAGTTGATCGGCTCGATATACACCGCGTCGGCGGTTTCCGGGTCGGTCATGATGGTGGCGGGGTTGGAGTTCACCAGGATCACCCGGTAGCCCTCCTCCTTCAGCGCCTTGCATGCCTGGGCGCCCGAGTAATCGAACTCGCAGGCCTGGCCGATAACGATCGGGCCAGCGCCGATGATGAGGATGCTTTTGATATCAGTACGCTTGGCCATCTCAGCGGGTCCCCTGCATCAGCGCGGCAAAACGGTCGAATAAATAGCCGATGTCATGCGGCCCCGGACTCGCTTCGGGATGACCCTGAAAGCAAAACGCCGGTCGGTCGGTGAGCGCAAAGCCCTGCAACGAACCATCAAACAACGAGCTGTGAGTAATGCGCACATTGGCCGGCAAGGTGGCAGGATCAACCGCAAAGCCATGGTTTTGCGAGGTGATCAGCACCCGACCGTCGTCCAGGTCTTTCACTGGATGATTGGCGCCGTGGTGGCCAAACTTCATTTTCAGCGTCTTTGCGCCCAAAGCCAGACCCATGATCTGGTGTCCGAGGCAAATGCCGAACAAGGGAATCCTGGCTTCGAGGAACTCGCGCGTGGCGGCAATCGCGTAGTCGCAAGCCGCCGGATCGCCCGGGCCATTGGAGAGGAACACACCATCGGGCTTCATCGCCAACACGTCGGCGGCTGGCGTCTGCGCCGGCACCACGGTGATATCGCAGCCCTGTTCGGCCAACAGACGCAAGATATTGTGCTTGGCGCCGAAGTCATAGGCCACGACTTTGAAGCGCAGCGCCGGCTGATTGAAGGCGGTGCGATCCAGGTCGTAAACGCCCTGCTTCCATGGGTAAGGCTGGGTAACGCTGACCACCTTGGCCAGGTCCATGCCGTTCAGGCCAGGAAAGGCCCGTGCCTTGGCCAGTGCCGCCTCGGCGTCCACCTGCTCACCGGCGACGATGCAGCCGCTGAGCGCGCCCTTGTCGCGCAGGATACGGGTCAGCCGGCGGGTATCGATCCCGGCGATGGCCACGATGCCATGACGCTTAAGGTAATCGGGCAGGCTTTCGGTGCTGCGCCAGTTACTGGCACGGCGCGGCACGTCTCGCACAATCAAGCCCGCCGCATGTACAGCGGTGGACTCGGCGTCCTCGGCATTGATGCCGGTATTGCCGATGTGCGGGTAAGTAAGAGTGACCAACTGGCGAGCGTACGAGGGATCGGTGAGGATCTCCTGGTAACCCGTCATGGCGGTGTTGAAAACGACTTCGCCAACGGTTTCACCAGTCGCGCCCACGGCATGACCGTGAAACACGCTGCCGTCTTCGAGGGCAAGCAGAGCAGGGATAGGCATCGGGAGAACCGCCTTCGTAGGTGCAGCAAAGTCCGCAAGCCTTAGTACTACTGGCTTGTGGACCTTGATCGAGGAAAGTTACAGGGCGGGTCGCAATGATAGGTGTGACGAGGCTTTCTGTCCACCGGATAAAGCATGAATGACACACGCCCGTCACATGAAGGGCTCCGCGGTCAGCGCTACACTACGCCGCGACACCCATGGAAATTCACCACGCCTATGAGCGCAGCCGTTCTTCTCGATCCTGCCCGTCTCGACCGCCCGGATACGGACATACGACAAGAACCCTTTCCGTTCATGATCGCGCACGGCCAATTGCCCGACGAGGCGCGCACCGAGCTTGAAAACGACTTTCCCGGTTACACCAGCGCGGGCTTCTTCCCCTACGATCCCAGCGATTGCGGCCTCTCCGTCAACCTGCTGATCCAGAACCTGACCACACCGGAGTTCGCTCGCGCGGTCGGGCGCCGGCTGGGCATCGAGCATCTGGACCAATACCCGACGCTGGTGACGCTGTGCCGCTCGCTCAACAAGCGCCACGGCACCATCCACACCGACAGCAAGTCCAAGGTCGCCACCGCCCTGCTCTATCTCAACTCGCAATGGCCCGATACCAGCGACGGCTGCCTGCGTTTTCTCAATCGTGTCGATGACATCGACGATCTGGTCGCCCCGGAATTGAAACCGCTTTACGGCGAGTTTGCCGTGTTCAAGCGTTGTGACAACTCATTTCACGGCCACCTGCCGTTCGAAGGCGAGCGCCGGGTCATTCAAATTGCCTGGCTGACCAGCGAAGAAGAAAAGCTGCGCAAGACCAAGCGCGGCAAATTCTCGCGGGCGTTCAAAAAGCTGTTTGGCTCACTGGATCGCAAACTCGGCGCCGACCGCGACCGCAGCGCCGCGCACCGGGACTAAAGCGCCGCCCCTCGCGGATTTCACCCAGCACTCACATGGCCTGCGCCACAGCGGTAACATCCGCGACCAGTTGATCACCGCATCCAGGGAAGTGGCATGCCTATCGTTCTGTTTCTGTCTATCGCACTGCAGGTCGCGTGCGCCGTCCACGTGGTGCGCAGCGGCCGCCCGCTGTACTGGATCTGGCTGATCCTGATCGGCTCTTATCTTGCGGTGGTGGTGTATGCGCTGGTGGCGATCATCCCTGATTTGCGGCACGACCCGCGCGGGCGCAAGGTAGCCAATAAAGCCATGCAGGCGATCGACCCGCAACGCCGCCGCCGCGAGCTGCAAGGGCGGCTGGAGCTGGCCGACACGGTCGACAATCGCCGCCACCTGGCCGAAGAAAGCCTGCAACTGGGCGACTATCTCAATGCCCAAGAGCTTTACCGCAGCCTGCTTACTGGCATGTACGCCACCGAGCCCGGCTTCATGCTGGGCCTGGCTCAGGCCCAGGCCGGCGGCGGCGACTACGCCGGTGCCCGGCACACCCTGGAAGCGCTGATCCAGGCTAACCCAAGCTTCAAATCCAGCGAGGGTCACCTGCTCTACGCACGCTGCCTGGAGGAGCTGGGCGAAACCGACGCAGCCTTACAGGAATACAGCGTCCTGGCCGACAGCTACCCCGGCGAGGAAGGCCGCTTTCGCTACGCCTGCCTGCTCGGCAAGAGTCAACGCGCCGCCGAGGCGCGCCAAGTCTTCGAAGGGCAGCTCAAGCGCGCCAAGCTGATGCCTAGCTATTACCGCCGCAAAGAAGACTCCTGGCTCAAGGCTGCCCGCCGTGAACTGGCTCAGTTGGACGAATCCGGCGCGTAACTCAGCCAGGGTTTCTGAAATGCCAGCTGACAAAGGCTGCGAACACCGCATAAAGCAGGCCGACCGGCGCCAACCAGCGAGCGTCGACCCGGCCACGGCGGAACAACCACCACAAATACACAATGGCGATAGCCGTCAGCGCACCCGCCACCATCAACGGCGCGTCGAATAGCCAGGGAGTGGCAAATAGCGCGAACGAACTGGGAATGGTTGCCTGAATCATCATCGCGCCGGAAATATTCGCCAAGGCAAGTCGCTCTTTACCCTGACGCACCCAGATCAGTGCGTTAACCGTTTCAGGCAGCTCAGTCGCCACCGGACTGAGAACTAAGGCCACCAGATGCGGCGAGAGCTGCAAGGCCAGACCAATCGCCTCAATCTGCTTGACGAAGGTGTGCGAAGCAAACGCAATCACCAGCAAGGCCAGCACTGTTTGCAACAGAACGCGTGACATCGCCGGGTCCAGTGCCGCAGGCTGAAACTTCAGCGGCTCCAGTTCCTCCTCTTCGGGGGCCGTATCGCTACTTTGCAGTTCACGCCACACATACATGGCATACGCAGCCAGAAACAACACGCCCAGCCAGGGCTTGATCGCAAACGCGATCAAGCCCAGCCCGCATTTGACGACAAAGATGGCCAAAAACCAGGCCTGATCACGCGCCAGTCGCCGATGCTCGACGCGCACAATGCAGTCAGCCTGTTTGATCCGGCGCCGATTTCTCCACAGCGCCAGACCGACCACCGCATAAGCAATCGTCGCCAGCACCAGTGGGCCACCCAGTGCGGCGCCCACGCCGATATCTTTCTGCTCGGCTGTCTTGCCGAACACCACCGCGACAAAGGTCACCGCGCTCTCAGGCAAGGCCGTGCCGAAGGCAGCCAGCACCGTACCGGTAGCGGTCGCGCCCAGGCTGAGCTTGCGCCCAAACCATTCAATCCCGTTGACGAAGTACTCGCAGGCGAAATAAATCGCGCCAGCGGATAACAAGAACCACAGTGCAATAAGCATGGAAAAATCCACAGCCGGGCGAGCGGATAACCAATGGCGCATTGACGTCGCTCGCCCGGCAGGGTGAGCACGTCAAGGCCAAAGGTCTCGCCGGGCGGGCACAGCTCCAAGCGGAGCCGTAACAACCATTCGCGCCATGAAACCTCGGCTTAAAAAGCCAGTGCTTCAAGTCTGTTGACGCGAATTCCTCTGCTGCGATAGCCCGACAAACACAGGGCTATCAAGGGGGTGAGGATGGCTACTCCCCAATGACAACACGGCGCGATGGTAACCGTGAAGCGGTACCGCGGCAAGTGAAGCGGCCCGCAGGCCGCACCAAGAAGCCGTTTAGCCCGTGCTGCTAGCCCGTACTGAGCATCGGCCATACCTGGATCAGCCCCACCCCGTGGACCGCGCCATAGAACAAGCAGACCAAAGAACTCCACAACAGGAATGCATTTACTCGCTCGCGAGCAAACAACAGCATCGGCACAATCACCAGGCCGCGTAGCAGATAGATGGCGGTGACCGCGCACAACACCGTGCGCAGCAACGGCAACCGTGGCAAGACGCCGGCAGCGGATAAGGCATACGCGGCCCAGACGGCCAACACGCTGGCGATAACCGCGGTGATCGCAGTCGGATACCAATGCCCAGCCTTTGACAATTCGACGATACGCGCGCCTGCGCCAAAGCGGTCATACCAGGCGGGGCCGCCAAATAAAATGACGATGTGCAGCACCGACGCTATGGCGCTCAGCGATGCAGCGAGGATAAGCAGGGAATGGGCAGGCAAGGTCATAAGCTTAAAATGCACGATTTATCGCAGGCAAAGTAACCCTGCGGCAATCAGACGCGTTGCGCGGGAAAACGCACCAGACCCAACTGCCCGGCTACGGCAGCAGCCACCGTGATATCCAGCTCTTCGTGCTGCGCGGCGAGGGTGGATTCCAGGGTCGCATGCACACCCGCCACCGCCCGCTCCAAAGCACGCGGCATCGTCTCGCCTTCAAGCAGAAAGGCGACCAGCAACGCGGTCAGTACATCGCCGGTACCGGCAACGTCGATAGGCAGTTCGGGGGTGGCGATCTTCCAACATGCATCGCAACTGATTGCCAGCGTCAGCAGCTCGCTCGCGGCACCGCGCACGCTGTGCGTCACCACCCATTCGGGCCCCTGCATCAGCAATGGCTGCGCCGCAGTGATGGCTTGTGACTCGGTGACCACGTCACTATCGGTGAGCCGCCCCAGCTCAAACGCATTAGGCGTAAGCAACCAGGCGTGCGGCAACAACCGATGGCGAAAAACCGCCTCCAGCCCTGGCTCGACGTATGGCCCGGTATGCGTGTCGCCGATCACCGGATCGAGACAGAATTTCAACTGCGGCGCCTCCGGCAATATTTGCTCGAGCCAATCCGCAAACGCTTCGCCATTACTGACACTGCCAAGATAGCCCGACATCAACACACGGGCCCGTTGATGCACCCCGCGCTCGCGCGTGCCGAGCAAGAGCTCGGCAAACCAATCGCTAGGCAACACCCGTCCGCGCGTGGTCGGATAGAACGGTGCATTGCTGAGCAGGGTCGTCGGCACTTCCGCCACCCGCAAGCCAAGCTGGCGCAACGGTGGCATCGCCGCACTATTGCCGGCATAGCCGTAGACCAGCTGCGACTGCACAGAAATGATATCGACCGGCGCCGGACCTTCCGGACGTTGGCGTCGGCCATGAACAAGATGAGCGTCGAGCTGGGTCATGCGGATGACCTTTGTTGGAGGGGAACGGGGAACGGGGAACGGGGAACGGGGAACGGGGAACGGGGAACGGGGAACGGGGAACGGGGAACGGGGAAAAGCGTAAAAAGCAGGAGCTAAAAAGCAAGAGAAAAAAAGGGCAACAAAGATCAAAAAGAGCGCTGCACCACCACTCGACCTTCATGTTCCCCGTTCCCCATTCCCTGTTCCCCGCTCGCAACTCCGTTTCCCGATTTAACCCGCTCTAACCCGTACGCTCAGCCAGCATCGCATCAAGGTCGTAATGACCCGCCGACTTGCCGGCCAGCCAATGAGCCGCCTCCACCGCACCGCGGGCAAAGATCAAGCGGTCGGTGGCGCGGTGGGCTAGCTCCACCCGTTCGCCCGGGCCGATCAGCAAGGCTTGGTGTTCGCCGACAATGTCGCCGCCACGGACGACGGCAAAACCAATCGTGCCTGCCTGGCGCGGCCCTGGACGCCCTTCGCGGGTATACACCGCATCCTGTGCCAGCGTGGTGCCGCGTGCCTCCGCGGCAGCCTCACCCAAGGCAAGGGCAGTACCGGACGGGGCGTCTTCTTTGCGGCCGTGGTGTGCCTCGATGATCTCCAGATCCCAGTCGCGCAAAGCGGCCGAAGCCTCGCGCAGCAAACGCGTCAGCACGGCGACGCCAAGACTGAAATTGGCAGCACGCAACAAGGGAATGTGCGCGGCCGCGCTATCCAGCCGCTGAGTCAGTGCAGCATCCAAGCCAGTGGTGCCGGTGACCAGGGCAACGCGATGGGCAATGCAGTAGTCCAGGGTGGCCGACAAGCCGGCGGGGCCACTGAAATCGATCACTACATCCATGTCGCGCGCCGTACTCCAGTCGTGGGCGTAGCGCAATGCATCGGACAGCTCGCGATAAATCGGCATGCCATCGTTTTGCGAGCCGGGCGAAACCACCGCATGCACCAGCTCAAAACGACGATCGGCGCGTACCAGGGCTTGCAGCGCCTGCCCCATGCGGCCAGAGGCTCCATTGATAGCGACCCGTAGCGGACGGCTCATGCGAACGTTCCTGAAAGCGTGAATAAGCGAACGATGCTAGCAGGCCTGAATCGTAGATCCCTAGGCATCGGCAACCTCACCGGCAACATCTTGTCGCCGGTGATTTTCAAGACATCGCTCGTTAAAGGCCATACGCCTCGATGATGCCCTCGTGACGATCCACGTCGTGGCCAGCCTCCTCGGCCAACTGTCGCCAGCACCATGGATGCTCCCAGCCGGCGGTTAACTCACCCAGCTGGCGATCGATCAGTATCGGCGAGGCGTCCGGTGGCGTGGCCAGCAACAAGTAGATGCCGGGCAGGCGCGCATCGTCTTGCTGCACTGGATCCAGCACGCTGTAGTCCTCTGGGCTGGTCACCCACATGGACCATTGCATGCCTTCAATAGCTTCGCGCAAAGTCTCGAAACGCTGCTCACCAGGGTGCGCACCGTCCACAAACCAGCTGCGGTAGTTAGCCTGCGATAGCGTATGCACGACCCGGAAGGGAGAAAGCCAGCCTTCGCGCTCCTCCTCGTTCTCCGGCGGCGACTCCAATGGCTGCGCATCGAACACAACCTGGTCGCGCACATGCTGTTGCCGGCGCGGCCCCGCGATAGAAGCCACCTCGGCGGTAACCGGCCCGGTACGGCGGCCAAAGTACTCGAAGGTCTCGCCATCTTCTTCGTAGCGCAAACGCAGCCAGCCCCATTGCTCGCGCACCGGGCCTTCTTCGTTGCTCAATTGCATGCCTACACGAGCGGCGCATTGACGGACTACCGCCCAGTCACCGGCAGCACTGGCCGCAGTCATCAGATCCCAATCGTCGTCGCTTGGCGCTTCCGATGCATCGACCAGGGCCTGCCGCAAAGCCACGGCCTTGTTGAAATCGTGGTCGGCCATCGCCGCTGCCGCCCACAAGCGCCGTGCGCCGTGCGAATCGGGCGCCAGTTGCAGCAAGGGCTCGACGTGCTCGCCGACCTGTTTCCAGCGTGACCGCTCAAACGCAAGCCGCGCCAGGCACCACTGCGCAAACACCGGCCGCACCGGTTCGAGCAAGCTCGCCAACTGAATGACCTCGGCATCGTCGCCTTGCAACAGCAATTGCAGCAAGCGCGAGGTCGGCCCGTCTTCCTGCTCGGGGTGGCGCCGCACAAACGCCCACAAATGCGCCTTGGCTTCGTCGTTCGCGCCGCAGGCACTCATGGCAGACCCAGCTAAGTCGGCCAGCTGGGCATCATCAGGCCGCTGGGCATAGGCCGCCAGCACAATGTCGATGTCCTGCTCGGGGTTGGATTCTTCTTGTGCCCGCAGGTACTCGTTGATCTGTTCGGCAGGAACCGGCAGCGTGACGGCCACCGTGGATTCCGCAGCGACACGGCTGGCGAAGTCGGCGATGGCCTGGGCGGCCCCGCCATCGATACGCAGCAAGGGCAAATGCCGTTGCGCCGCAGCCAAGGCGCGCTGTGCGGTCCAATAGGCCTGTCGCCGTAGCGCCAACTCGCCGTGGCGCAAGGCAAGCACGATGCATAGGCGATGTGCGCCGACGCTATCCATGTGGCTGACCATCGATGCGGTCAGGCGGCCAAGCTGCCAGGTATTACGCTCAGGGTGTCCCTCAAGCAGTAAAGCCACCGCTTCGGACCACTTGTCATACAGGCTGGGAACCAGCTCCGAATTGAAGGAAGGAAGCATCTCCCAGGCTTCATCCGTGCGCCCCAGCTTTGCCAGCGTCAAGGCCCGCCACACATTCCGGCTCAGCCGATCGCCGTCGTCATCGTCTTCTTGGTTGGCCTCGTCGATCCGCTTCAATTCGGCCAGCGCCTGCTCGAACTGCCCCAGCTTGAACAAGACATGAGCCCGATATTCCTGATACGCCACACCGGGTTCGCCGCCGGCCTGCAAAATGGCCTGCGCCTGGCGCTCCAGGTATGCCTTTGCCTCGGTGTTGCGTTCGGCATCCATCAACGCATCCGCGTACTCGCGGCTGATGCAGTCGTAGCACGGGCGCGATGGATCGATTCGGCTCAAGGTCTCTTCGCACAAGGCCAGTCGCTCAGGCACCCAGCCTGGGCCATCGACATTGCCGTAACAGATGGCGATGTCCTGCGTTACGCAAATGGATTGCGGACAATCGCGGGTCTCATCGCGATGGGCGAATTCGAGCAAGGCCACAGCTTCGGGCAAGGCTTTTTCGCCCTCGAACAAATTGCGCATGCGATTCTGCATGGCACGCGCCGCCGCCAGTGCCTCGGGCAGCATCGCCTCGACACGCTCGGGGTGATTTTCGTGCAGTTCGTGCGGAATGCGCTGAATCAGATCGGCGATACGGTGTTGCCCCGATTCGCGCAAATCATCGTCAAGATCCTGCACCCACTTCCAGATGTCCATATCGTTCCTTATCGATGAATTCAATAAATAGCCGGGTCACGCGCGGCGGTTAATGCTGGGATGTTTGAAGCAATAACAAAGCACTGTGACCGATGACTTTGAGCGCGCCGTTGAGACCCGCGCCCGGGCCCTCGTTGTCGTTACGCCCCTCAAGCAATTGCTTGACCGCCTTGAGCAGCTGCGCCGCAGAAGTGGCTTGTGCCGGGTTGTCGCGGGCCACTTCAAGCAAAGCCTGAATCGCCGGGTTATCCAGATTGATGTACAACCGCGCTACCGCCGAGCCATCGATGCCCGCGGTAAAACCGCGCACCAGGCGCAGGGCGGTCAGCGAAATCCGCTTGTCGGCCTCGTCGCTTTCCAACAGGCGCTTAAGCTCGGCTTCGCGGTCGGGTACCACCATCAGCGGCAATTCGGCCGGTGCAAAACGTGCAGGCACGACCTTTTCGCCATCGGCCAGCGCCGTCGTCAACCACTGCAGATCGGCTGGGGCCAGATCTTGCTCGGTAAACATATGGCGATTGCCCTGCTCGGTGCCGATCTCGACCAGGCGCCCGCCATGACGCTGCGCCCATTGCCGCAAAAACGGCAACACCGCATAGCGGTCGCCACGAGCCACCGGCACACCAAGCATGCGAAACAGCATGTCTTCAAAACCGCCGGTGCTCAGGCCTACGTGAATGGCGCCATCGCTGCGCAAGGCCGCCACGCGCAAATCGCCTTGCGAGGTAGGTACTCGCACCTCGTTCGCCAGTAGCTCGAACAAGCGCGAATCGCACAACGCCGCGCCAAGCAGTGCCTCGTTATGACGTTTGATAATGCGCCGCCAGGTTTCCGGCTGGCTGCGCGCGATATCGGCAAGGCCAGTGATCAAAGCCTCGCTGATCGCCTGCTGCGCGGCCCGATAGGCGTCATTGCGTTGCAGGTCTTCGCGGCTTGCGGTGGGCATCAGCTGATTAGACTCAACCACGCCTCCGACGAAACCCGCCCAGCTCGGCAGCAGGTCGCGTGCATCGTCATCGAGCAACATGCCGCGCACGAAGACGGAGAGATTGCGATTGTCGTTATTGCCGTAGGTGCCGCCGTCCTGCACCCACAGCATGCCGCGCAGAGGAGCATCGTCCTCGCTGCGAATCGGCAGCGTGCAAATTGGCTCGAAGTCGCGCTCAAAACGACTGGCAAAACGAAGATTGCGCTTGCGCGCCTGCACCGGATGCTCGGTCACCGAGGTGTCTTCATCACGCCAGGGCGGCGCCTCCAGATTCAGCGGCGTGGCGGCGTTACCAATATGGATGGGTGCGCGCAGCAAGGCACAGTAGCGGCCAAGCACATCAGCGAGATAAGCCTCACCCGCCAGCCTCGCATATTCCGCGCGCAGTTCCAGCTCGACTACCGTACCGACCTCACCGGCGGGTACGGCATGCAAGCTGTATTGCTCGCCATTGCTGGATTGATAACGCCAGCCGCGGTCGGGCTGTTGGAACGAGGTGGTGGTCACCGTGACCCGCTCGGCCAGCACGAAGGCCGATAGAAAACCCAGGCCGAACATGCCGATCAGCTCGTCTGCCGAATCTTTGTTCTGCCGCAGGCTGCGCGTATAGCCGGTGCCGACGGTAGCCAGATATTGGTGGATCTCTGCCTCGGTAAGGCCCGACCCCGTATCGGTAATACGTATCGTGCGTGCCGCGATATCACCGCTGACAGTAATGCGCGGCACGCCGGGTTCGGCCGGGTTTTCCACCCGGCGCCGCACCAGTGAGTCATGTGCGTTTTGCACTAGCTCGCGCAAAGCCACTAGCGGCGTTGAATAAAGGTGCTGACTCAGCACCGTCATCAAGCCGCTGAGGTCAACCCCTGCGGTGCGCAGTTGGGCGGGAGTATCGTCCATGGTGATCCCTTGAGCTGGTGCAATAAACGCCGAAATGTAAACGCGATGGCAACTTAAAGGAAGTGCGCTACAAAGCGTTTACCGTTTACGAAGTGACTCGCGACCAGAACTGCTTGACGCCATCGACCCAAGTCTTGGCACGCGGCATGTGTTTGTCGGCCGCACCATTGTCGAACGTGGCCTCCAGTTGCTCGAGCAAATCCCGTTGCTGCTTGGTCAAGCGCACTGGGGTTTCCACCACCACGCGACAGATCAAATCGCCCGAGCGGCCATTGCGTACCGACTTCACACCGCGCCCGCGCAAGCGAAACTGTTGGCCGGTTTGAGTCTCGGCCGGGATGTTGATCGGCACTTCGCCTTCCAGGGTCGGCACCGGGAGTTCGACACCGAGCGCCGCCTGCGAGAAGCGAATCGGCACTTCGCAATACAAATCGTTGCCTTCGCGCTGGAAAATCTTGTGCTCGCGCACGCGCATTTCGACGTACAGATCGCCGGCCGGCGCACCGCCCGGACCTGCCTCGCCCTGCCCGGTAAGCCGGATCCGATCGCCATTATCGACACCGGCCGGAATACGCACCGACAGCGAACGGGTTTCTTCCAGACGACCTTCGCCGCGGCACTGGCGACACGGCTTTTCGATTACTTGACCGTTGCCACCGCAATGCGGGCAGGCCTGCTGGATCGAAAAGATGCCATTCTGCATGCGCACGCGACCATGCCCCTGGCAGGTCTTGCACTGCACGACCTTGCCGTCCTCCGAGCCACTGCCATTGCAATGATGGCAATTGACCTGGGTTGGCACATCGATCTTCTTTTCGACGCCGAAGACGGCCTCCTCCAGATCGAGCTCCATCATGTAGCGCAGGTCGGCACCGCGGCGCTGACGTCCGCCGCCACCGCCCATGCCAAAAATATCGCCGAAAATATCGCCGAAGATGTCGCCCATGTCGCCGAACCCGGCGCCACCGCCGCGACCGCCCATGCCACCGTCGAAGGCAGCATGGCCGTGCTGGTCGTACATCGCGCGCTTCTGCGGATCGGCCAGCACTTCGTAGGCCTCTTTGGCCTCTTTGAATTTGTCCTGCGCCGCCGGATCGTCCGGGCAACGGTCAGGGTGGTACTTCATCGCCAAACGGCGAAAAGACTTCTTTAACTCGACCTCAGTCACCGTGCGTTCGACGCTGAGGACTTCGTAATAATCACGCTTGCTCATTTCATAATCCGCGATTCGATGCGCCGATCTGGGATAAACCACATCGCAGCCACCGTGGCGTAAAGTGCACAAGATATCCAGGGCGCCACAAACGCCAGCAAGATACCCATCAAATACACGACCGACGCTACCTTGCCCTTCCCATCGGAACCCAAGGCCTGCGCCAGCTCGGACGTCTTACCGCCATTGGCGGCAATCAACGAATACTGCAGAGGCAACCAGGCCAGAGCACACATGAGCAGCACCACGCCATAGACCGCTACCGGCAAGGTGGCGAAATGGTTTTCGCCCATCCAGCCGGTGGCAGCAGGCATCAGCGACAACCAGAACAGCAAATGCAGGTTGGCCCACAACACCCGTCCACTGACGACTTCCGCCATTCTCAGGAAATGATGATGGTTGTTCCAGTAAATGCCCACGTAGATGAAACTCATCACGTAACTAAGAAACACCGGCCACAACGGCTTGAGCGCTTCCCAGTGATCACCGTGGGGCACATGCAGCTCAAGCACCATGATCGTGATGATGATCGCCAACACACCATCACTGAAGGCTTCTAGCCGTCCCTTTTCCATCGTCGATCACCCCTCCCCAGAAACGACGAGCGCCCGACCAGGGCGCTCGTACGTATGGACGCGAGCTTAAGACGATTTACCGTCGTTTTTCACTTCGGTGAATTCAGCGTCGACCACATCGTCCGGCTGAGCCGAACCAAGCGGACCCGGCTGTGCACCCGGATCAGCCTGACCACCGGACTGAGCCGCGGCATACAGCGACTGCGCCGCCTGCTCCAGCTTCTCGACCTTCGACTCGATGGCCGCTTTGTCGTCGCTGTCCTTGACCTTCTCCAGATCGGCCAAAGCACCCTCGATGGTGCTGAGCTGCTCGGCCGGTACTTTGCCGCCATGCTCTTTCAACGCGCTACGGGTGGCATGTACCAGCTGATCCGCCTTATTGCGCACGCCTACCAGCTCGTGGAATTTCTTGTCTTCTTCTTTGTTCGCTTCGGCGTCGGCAACCATCCGTGCGATCTCGTCCTCGGACAAGCCCGAGCCGGCCTTGATTTCGATCTTCTGCTCTTTGCCGGTTTTCTTGTCTTTGGCCGACACGTGCAGGATGCCGTTGGCGTCGATGTCGAAGGTGACCTCGACCTGCGGCATGCCACGCGGTGCCGGCTCGATGCCGGACAGGTCGAACTTGCCCAGCGACTTGTTGGCGCTGGCGCGCTCGCGCTCGCCCTGCAACACGTGCACGGTCACGGCGGTCTGGTTGTCATCGGCGGTGGAGAAGGTCTGCGCTGCCTTGGTCGGCACCGTGGTGTTCTTCTCGATCAACTTGGTCATCACGCCGCCCATGGTCTCGATACCCAGCGACAGCGGGGTGACGTCGAGCAGCAGCACGTCTTTCACCGAACCACCGAGCACGCCGCCCTGGATGGCCGCACCTGCCGCAACGGCCTCATCCGGATTGACGTCTTTGCGCGGTTCTTTGCCGAAGAAATCCTTGACCGCTTCCTGCACCTTGGGCATGCGGGTCTGGCCGCCGACCAGGATCACTTCGTTGATGTCGGACACACGCAGCCCGGCATCGTTAAGTGCCGTGCGGCACGGCTCGATGGTGCGCTTGACCAGGTCTTCCACCAGCGCTTCGAGCTTGGCCCGGGTCAGCTTGATGTTCAGATGCTTCGGACCGGAGGCATCGGCGGTGACGTAGGGCAGATTCACTTCGGTCTGGTGCGCCGACGACAGCTCGATCTTGGCACGCTCTGCCGCGTCCTTCAGACGCTGCAAGGCCAACGGATCTTTGCGCAGGTCGATGCCCTGGTCCTTCTGGAATTCTTCGACCAGATAGTCGATGACGCGCATGTCGAAGTCTTCGCCACCCAGGAAGGTGTCGCCATTGGTCGCCAGCACTTCGAACTGCTTCTCGCCGTCGACTTCGGCGATTTCGATGATCGACACGTCGAAGGTGCCGCCGCCGAGATCGTAAACGGCGATCTTGCGGTCACCGCCTTTCTTGTCCATACCGTAAGCCAGCGCAGCCGCGGTCGGTTCGTTGATAATGCGAGACCGGCAATGCGGCCGGCATCTTTGGTGGCTTGGCGCTGGCTGTCGTTGAAGTAAGCCGGCACGGTGATCACCGCCTCGGTGACCGGCTCGCCCAGGTAATCCTCGGCGGTCTTCTTCATCTTCATCAGCACTTTGGCGGAGATTTCCTGCGGCGCCATTTTCTTGCCGTCGGAGGTCTCGACCCAGGCGTCGCCATTTTCATGCGCACTGATGCCGTAGGGCACGATGTGCAGGTCTTTCTGCACTTCGGCATCGGCGAATTTGCGGCCGATCAGGCGCTTCACCGCGTAGAAGGTATTTTTCGGATTGGTCACGCTCTGACGCTTGGCCGGCGCGCCCACCAGAACGTCGTTGTCCTTGCTGAATGCCACGATGGATGGCGTGGTGCGATCGCCTTCTGCGTTCTCGATGATCTTGACGCTGGTACCGTCCATGACGGCGACACAAGAGTTGGTTGTACCCAAATCGATGCCGATGATCTTGCCCATGTATATGCTCCGAATGCTTGGTGCGGCCCCCGCGGCCGCGATGAATTTTCAGATGGGGCCCGTGCCTGGCGATTCAATGCTGGCAAGGCCTCCGATGCTCTTTGTGCCGGCTGGATCAGGCGCCTTGTTCAGGTCGCCGCCAGCCAACGATGTGCGCTCAATCGTCTTTGGCGACGGCGACCAGCGCCGGACGCAATAGACGGTCGTTCAGCACATAACCCTTCTGCAGCACGCTGACCACCGTGCCCGGCGCCTTGCCTGGCGCCTCGACCATGCTCACCGCATGATGACGGTCAGGGTCCAGTGGCTGATCCATCGGATCGACCTGGGCCAGACCGTTGTTCTGGGCGATACGCAGCAACTCCTTCAAGGTGAGGTTGATGCCTTCGCGTACCGTGGCGATATCGCCACCCTCCACTGCAAGCCCGCGCTCCAGGCCGTCATAGATCGGCAGCAGCTCGTTCAGCAGTTTCTCGTTGGCAAAGCGGCGAGCCTGCTCCAGGTCCCGCTGCAAACGGCGGCGCTGGTTTTCCAGCTCGGCCTTTTCGCGCAGCACGGTATCGCGCAGCTCGGTATTGCTAGCCTCCAGCTCGGCCACCCGCGCCTTAAGCGTCTCCAGCTCAGCGCCTTGCTCGTTCGGCGGGTTGGCATCCGGCGCCCCGCTGGGTGCCTGCGAATCATTGTTCTGCATGAAAAACTCCAAGCCATATCCAAGGCCGGCATCAAGTGCCGACCGTCCAACATCGCGGGGAACCCCGCCTCCCGCAGCGGTTTATAAGGCCGTCGCAGCCCGATTCAAGGCATCGCTAAGTAAACCCGCCGTTGCCTGCACCACGGGAATCACCCGTTCGTAGGCCATGCGGGTGGGACCGATAACGCCCACGGCACCCAAAACCCGGCCCTGCGCACCATAGCTGGCGGTGACTACGCTGCAACCATCCAGCGCGGTGAAGCCCGATTCCTCGCCGATAAACAGCCGTACGCCCGGGGCTTTGGCGCACACCTCCATCAACTGCAATAACTCGTTTTTTTTCTGGAACGCCTCAAACAGCTCCCGCAAACGCTCTAGATTAGCTAATTCTGCGTAAGCCATCAGGTTGGTCTGGCCGCTGACCAGCACATCGTCGCCGCCCGCTTGCGGGGCAAATGAGGCCGCAGCTAGCTCGACAGTGCTTGACAACAGCTGATTCAGCTCGCTGCTTGCCTCGCGCAACTCACGCAGCAAATGCTCCAGCTCATGCGCCTCGACCGACTTGGCCAGCTGCACGATCCGGTTTTGTACCTGATTGTCGGAGAACACCAGGATGACCAGCACCCGGGCGTCCGGCAGCGAGACGAAATCGATATGCCGCAACGGAAAGTCGACCTGCCGCGGCACCGTGACCACGCCGGCAAAGCGGGTCATCGCCGAAAGCAGGGTGGAGACATTGCCAAGCAGGTCCAGCGTGGTGGTCGGTCCAGGCGGCAGCTCGCGCCGCAGCCGCGCCATATCGTCCAGCGCCAGTGGCTGCAATTCGAGCAAGCTGTCGACGAACAGGCGCAGGCCGCGCGGCGTGGGCACGCGCCCGGCCGAGGTATGCGGCGAGGCGACCAGGCCGGCATCCTCCAGGTCGGCCATGATGTTGCGAATCGTCGCTGGGCTCACATCCAGACCTGACGAGCGCGACAGCGTGCGCGAGCCTACCGGCTCGCCATCAGCCAGGTACTGCGCAATCAGCGTGCGCAACAAACGTCGCGCGCGGATATCTAGGTCGAGGCCAAGTAGTTGGGGCATGCGCTGTGGCAATCCGTGAGACTGCATTGAAATAAGGTCTGCGCCGGCAGTTTGCAAGAAATCCACCGCCATTGCCGGGTTGCCGCCATGAAAACATAGCTTAGTTGGCTTTTCGCCCACCCGGTGGGCTCCTACAACCCATCCCTACCCTTACAATCCCCCGACTTCACACCGCCGCTGCCTATGCTTACCTCGCTCTACGTACGTCATTTTGCCGTTGTCGAAGAAGCCGAGATCACCTTCGGCCCTGGGCTGACCGTGGTCAGTGGCGAAACCGGTGCCGGCAAGTCGCTGCTGGTCGACGCGCTGCTGTTACTCGCCGGCGCCCGTGCCGATAGCGGCATGGTTCGCGCCGGCAGCGACCGCGCCGAGCTGGCCGCGGAGTTCGACCTGAGCGACCTGCCCGAGGCCCGTGCGTGGCTGAAGCAGGAAGAACTGGACGAAGGCGATTCCTGCCAGCTGCGCCGGGTGATTCGCGCCGAAGGCAGCTCGCGTGCCTGGATCAACGGCCGCCCGGCCAACGCCAGCCAACTCGGCGAAGTAGCCGCCCTGCTGGTCGAGATTCACGGACAGCACGAACACCAGGCACTGCTGGCACGGTCGCATCAATTGGCCTTGCTCGACGCCTACGCCGGACATGACGAACTACTGGCGCAGCTGCGCGATAGCGCACAGCAATGGCGTGATATCGGCACACGCATCCGCAAGCTGAGCGGCGGCGAGGATCGCGAGCAACGTATCGAGCTGCTGCGTCATGAGCTGGCCGAACTGGAAAAATGGGCGCTTCCCACGGCCGAACTGGCCGAGCTGGAAGCCAGCCATAAACGCCTGTCCAACGCCGACCGGCTCGCCGAAGGCGCCGCTGGCGTCGCCGAATTGCTCGACGGCGATGGCGAATTCGCCCTGCGCCGCGCGCTGGGACGGGCTCACACTGAGCTGGGCAAGCTTGCCGTGATGGACGACAAACTCGCCCCATTGCTGGAGTTGCTGGACAACGCTGCCATCCAACTGGGAGAGGCGGCGGACGGCTTGGGCCACTACGCCCAGGATGTCGATCTCGATCCGGATCGCTACGCCCAGGTCGATACGCACCTCACCCGGCTACACGAACTTTCCCGCCGCCACCGCCTGCCAGTGGCGGAACTTCACGATAAGGCGAGCGCCCTGAGCGCCGAATTGACCGAGCTGGAGGGTGCCGGGGACGCCCTGGAGCAGTTGGCCAAACAGCGCTTGCACTTGCAGCAAACCTACGATCAGGTCGCCAGCGAGCTAAGCCACGCTCGCACCGCCGCTGCGCAAAAGCTTGGTGAAGAAGCCAGTGTGTTGATGAGTGAGCTGGGCATGACCGGCGGCCGCTTGATGGTCGAGCTGGAACCGACCAACGGCAGCGAGCCCGATAGCCAGGGCCGCGAACGCTGCGAGCTGTTGGTCAGCGCCAATCCAGGCCAGCCGCTACGACCGCTGCGCAAAGTCGCCTCGGGCGGCGAGCTGGCGCGTATCAGCCTGGCGATCGAGGTGGCAACTCTGGGCAAAGACACCGTCGGCAGCATGGTCTTCGATGAGGTCGACACGGGTATTGGCGGCGCGGTCGCCGAGGTGGTTGGGCAGAAACTTCGCGCGCTCGGCGCGCAACGCCAGGTGCTATGCGTTACCCATTTGCCGCAGGTGGCAGCCCAGGGGCACGCGCATCTAAGGGTGGCCAAGCATAGCGATGGCTCCAGCACGCACACCCAGATCAGCAAGCTCGACGCCAGCGGACGCCGCGATGAACTGGCCCGCATGCTCGGTGGCGTGGAAATCACCCGTGAAACCCGCGCCCATGCAAAGCAAATGCTGGAGCGCGCGCAAACCGCGGCCTAAACCACCGAGAACCCTCAAGGCCGCCTTGCACAAGGCAGCCCCTTTGCCGGCGCCATCACCCCCGTGGCGGCAACAAGCCTCGATCGCTGGCCATGCGATACAGATCCAGTTCCGAGCCAGCCCCCAGCTTGCCCATCAGGCTGGCGCGGTGGATGTAGATGGTTTTCTGGCCGATACCCAACTCGGCCGCCGCCTGCTTGGGCGCACGCCCCGCCGCCAACAACAGGAAAACCTCGCGCTCGCGCACCGTAAGCCGGCTGATCGGGTCGAGCGCCTCACTCGGTCGTTCCGCACGGCGCTGGCGCAGGTCCGAGCTCAAGAAACACTCACCCAGCATCACCGCGCGTAATCCGGCCACCAGCTCCTCCGGCGCCACCCCCTTGGTGACATAGCCACTGGCGCCACGGCGCAGCGCCTCGGATACGTAGGGCTCGCCGTCGTGCATGCTGAGCACCACGATGCGGGTATCCGCGGCCACGCTCAACAAATGCTCGATCAGCGGCAGGCCGCTTCCATCCGGCAACGACAAATCCAAGGCGACGAGGTCGGGTCGGCGCAGGCCGACCGCCTCCACGGCGTCATCCGCACTGCGGCATTCGGCGACCACCTCAAGATCCGGCTCCATTTCAATGAGCCGTTTGAAGCCTTCGCGGACAATGGCATGGTCGTCGACCAAAACGATGCTGTACATAGCCGCACTGTATAGCAGGCGAGCGCATCAACACATCGACTTTGTGATGTTGCGGTGAAATGCATCTCGCTTGCCACGTGGCAATCCACGAACATCGTAAAACCGTGCCGGAAGCGAGCACTCTGAGCGGCCTCTTTCGAGCCGAAAACATCCTCCCCTTACTTGACCAAGTATCGACCTACACTGCCCTTGCGCACCTCAGCCCGGTGCGCAAGGGCTACTCAGAGATCCTGAACAGGCTTTAATCTCCCGCATGACCTCGAAACCCGCTTCGTCCCTCAGCGTTGGCCCGCTCTACGCCATTGGCTACTTTGTGCTCTGGCTGTTGCTGTGGCCGACCGAGCAACCGTATTGGATGCTGCCCTACGGCTTGCGCTTCGGCGCCCTGTTGCTAGCGCCGTTTCGTTACTGGCCCTGGCTGATCGGCGCTGAGATGGCGGCCACCGGCACCATCATCGCGGCCAAAGAGCTGCCTATGGGCTGGCTGAATTTTGCCGGGGACGAGCTACCTGAGCTGCTGGTCGTCGCCATCAGCCTGTGGCTTATGCGCCGAGCCAACCTGCACGCCAGCCTGCGCAATCCCGAGGATGTTTCGCGATTGCTGCTATCGGCCGCCTTTACGGTGGCTGCGAGTACCGCCGTCGAAGGCGCACTACTGGCCGCATTTCATCCCATTTCGTCTTCGGACCTGCTGGTGCAGGCGCTGGGGCAAGATCTGCTGGGCAACTATGTCGGCGTCCTGCTGGCTGTTCCCTTGATGATTCTGCTGGCACGCGCCCGACTGAGTCGACGCGCCCTGATGCGCCTGATAACGGATGGCTTGCTGGTGATGTTGCCGGCGCTGACGATCTTGTTGGTGCTCACCGCCCATGCCGCCCCGCAGCCACAATTTGCGCGCGTCTTGTCGCTGGCACCGGTGCTGTTCTTCGCCTTCCGCCACGGCTGGCGCGGCGCCAGCCTGGCCATGCTGGTATCCAGCCTGGGCATGACGGCCGTGGATCACTGGGTCGGCCATGCCCCGCCGAATGCTTCGGCCCATCTCTTTCTGGCGGTTGCCGGTACCGGCGCATTGATGCTTGGCTCGGCGACAGATGCCTTGCGCCGCAGTAGCGAGCGCGTGGCTGAGCAAAATGTCTATCTGGCCGCGGTTAACCGGCGCCTCGATCACCTCGCGCGCCAGCTGCGCGACGCCGCGCGCGGCAACCTGCAAGCCGAAGAAAATCAGCGCCGGCACATGGCCTCTGAACTGCATGACGAACTTGGCCAAAACCTCACCGCGATCCAGACCCACGTCAAGCTCGCACAATCACGACTGGCGCAAGTCGGCATGGAGGATATCGGCACTTCGATCAATGCCATTCTTGGGCATATGCGTCGCGCCCTGCACCGCATGCTGGACGATTTACGCCCCGCCGTGCTGGATGAATTCGGCTTGCTACGCGCCTTGGACGAAGGCCCCATCCGTGACCTGCTAAGCACCGCCGGCATTGCCTATCACACCGACTTACACGGCGACCCACGCCTGCTGGACGAAGATGCCCGCACGGCGATCTATCGGTTAGTGCAAGAAAGCGCCACGAACGCGGTCAAGCACGCGCAAGCCCACAGTTTCCAGCTACGCCTGCGCATCGGCGAACGCCAAGGTAGCGTGCTTGCCCTATTGGACATTCGCGATGACGGTATCGGCCTGCCCAGCCGCATGCCGCGAAACGGGCGTGGATTGCAGGGCCTGCGCGATCGCGTCACCTCGCTTGGCGGGCTATTTCGCCTTCGCCCTGAAGCGCAAGGCGTACATCTACGTATCCTGCTGCGCAGCAGCAATGCCACTTCCGTCACAAACCGGATCTAGGAATGCCTCAACTAGGAAATTTTCCAATACCGGGCTCGTGAAGTGTTCGTTAGGATTTGTTCATTGATGTGGGGGAGCCACCATCGCGAGATGGTGTGCCGTACCAACCGTGGGGACGGTTGGTACGAAGAACGGCAGGAAGCTGTTCCGCCGGTATTGACGGTAAGCCTTGTGCCAGCGAGCAATTCGCACAGCCAAGAGCCGATTGATAACGGATCAGCCGCTGGGTGGACAGGAGTCCTCCCGCGGCTTTTTTTATGCCCGGGCGTAATTCGTCCAGGCATTGAGCCCATCCGGCCCTGCCAGCCAGCCCCGCCCCTGAAATGCAAAAAGGGCCGGCAGCGCAAGCCACCGGCCCCCATCGTGCTTTAACGAGGAATTACTTGGCGCGCTGCTTCGGACGCACGTACAGCACCAGGCTGTGATCCTCGATCACATAGCCATGGCGAGCCGCAATTTCTCGCTGCAGGCGTTCAATCTCCTCACTGACGAACTCAATCACTTTGCCGCTGTCCACATCAATCATGTGATCATGATGCTGGCCGCGATCCAGCTCGTAGACAGCCTGACCGCCCTCGAAATTGTGCTTGACCACGATACCGGCCGCCTCGAACTGGGTCAGCACACGGTAGACAGTGGCCAAGCCAATGTCCTCCTGGTGAGCAAGCAATTTTTTGTAAATATCTTCGGCGGTGAGGTGATGCGCTTCCTCATCTTCGAAGATCTGAAGGATCCGCATACGGGGGTGGGTGACTTTCAGTCCAGCCCTGCGCAGTTCCTTAGTTTCCTGTTCCATAGCAAGCTCCAGGCACACACGGTGCTACCAAGCCGTTAGTGTATCATCCGACACCTTTACGATCCGGACGCAACACGCATGCATAACCTGATTCGCACGCTGGGTTTCGCCATGCTGGCACTTTCTCTTGCCAGCTGCCGCCTCGTGTATACCCCCGACGTGCAACAAGGCAACCTGCTCGACAAGAAAAATGTGGCCCAATTGCAGCCCGGCATGACCAAACGCCAGGTACTTGTCTTGCTCGGTTCGCCCTCGGTCAGCACCCCGTTCGACCAGAACCGCTGGGATTACGTCTCCACCCAGCAGCATCGTGGCGGCCCGATCAAGGTACGTACGCTTAGCCTGGCCTTTAATAACGACACGCTGGTGCGCACCGACGGCGACTTCTTCGCCGAAGACGCGCAACAGCTAGTCAAGGACAGCAAGAAATATCACGCCAGCTACCCTGTCGATGAAACCCAGGGCGACAAGAGCAAGACCCCTGACGAAGAAAAGAAAGACAGCGGCGACAGCGACAAAAAGTAACGGCTCTGGGTTGGGTTGATCGCAAACTCAACACCCCAAAGTTAAGGCCCATGGGCGCGCCGACGGCGCGCCTCTTTGGGATCCAGCGAAAGCGGCCGGTAAATTTCGATGCGGTCGCCTTCGCGTAATACGTCATCGAGCGCGACCTTGCGCGAAAAGATCCCGAGTCGAGTCGGATCGATTTGCAATCCCGGCACCGCCGCAACGATATTTGAAGCATCGATGGCTTGTATCACCGTACTGCCCACAGGCAGGCTTACGCGCCGCAGGATTTGATAATCGGCGGCTGCGTAGACCACCTCTACTGTCATGCGGTCAGCCATAGGCCCGCTCGGCTTCCCGGCAAAAGTCGTCGACCATACGGCTTGCCAACCCCTGGAAGCCAAGCTTGAGAGCGGCGCCTCCAAGTCGGTTGGCATAATCGAAATCAAGCGTGAAGGCAATTTTGCAGCCGGCATCGCCAAGCGCGGCGAACTCCCACAACCCATCCAGACTACGGAATGGCCCCTCAACCAGACTCATTTGCAGGCGACGCGGCCGCTCCGCGGTATTACGGGTAGTGAAGCTATGGCGGAAACCGGCAAATTTCAGATCTAACCGGGCAACCAGCATCTCGCCCTCACGCTCTAAAATTTCGGCGCCAGAACACCAAGGGAAGCGCTTTGGGTATGCTTCGACTTCATTGACCAGGTCGAACATCTGCGCTGGTGAATACTTCACCAAAGCACTACGGCGAATTTCGATCACGTCAGCCTCATCGAATCATTCAGTATCTGGCCCCCTCTCTGGCCGGATCACCAGCAGGGCATATAGCCCGAAGTTTAACGGACATGGCCAAGGCGAAGGACAAAGACAAACAAGGTGGCGGCACGATCGCGCTCAACAAGCGCGCCCGTCACGAATATCACATCGACCAACGCTACGAGACGGGTATCGCCTTGCAGGGTTGGGAGGTGAAATCATTGCGTGCGGGCCGGATCAACTTCAGCGATAGCTACGCCATCGTCAAAAACAACGAAATCTTCCTGGTCGGCACCTCGATCCCGCCGCTGATCAGCGCATCCACGCACGTCATTGCCGAAGATCGGCGCACCCGCAAACTGCTGTTGCACCGGAAAGAAATCGACCAGCTGGTCGGCGCAGTCGAACGCAAGGGCTACACTCTGATCCCCATGGCGCTGTACTGGAAAGGCAATAAGGTAAAGCTGGAAATCGGCTTGGCGCGCGGCAAACAAGAGCACGACAAGCGCAATACCGAGAAAGAACGCGACTGGCAGCGCGAAAAGCAGCGAACCATGCGATCACACAATCGCGCGGCTTAAGTAGCAAGCAACACGCCGGCGCCGCGATCCCTTATACTTCGCCGGTTCCAGCAGTTTTTCCCCGGGGGTGTCATGGCTTCGACGGGGGTAGTGAGATAGTTTGGTGCATGCCGAGGGGGCAGCTTTCCTCGTTAAACCAGCCGCAAACTTATAGTTGCCAACGACGACAACTACGCTCTAGCCGCTTAAGGCTTAGCCCCGAACCCACTTGTGCCTGTGCTCGTGGATGTAGGGTCACTATCACGGGATCGCCGAAGATTGCCGCCTGTCGGTCTTAGGTCAAATCAAGCGGGCTGGTCCTTCGATGCGCTTCGCACATCGTGCTGTCGCGGGATGAGATTCAACGGTGAGCTAAGCATGTAGTACCGGGCGTCAAACGCCTTCGGACGCGGGTTCGACTCCCGCCACCTCCACCAATAAAGCGTCCACGGACGTAACAAGAAGGCCGGAAACCCTAGCAACAGCAAAGGTTCCGGCCTTTTTCTTGCGCAGTACCTTCCGATACTGGCCATGAGTTTGACGAATTCATCTGGGCAGCGCGCCAGGACTTCTAGCTCGGCGTGAGCGTGGCCAGCCAGGTCTACAAGAGCACCGTCGATCGCCCCCAACCGGCCAACGGCGCTGACTGAAGATATGGGGTTACTCCCGCACACCCTTCTCGATGTCATTACATAACGCGGTGGCAATCACATAAGGTGAATCGCCTCGCAGGAGACTTCGATGGGCACTTCAGAGCCGCACAAACACGATCACGAACATCACCACAGCCACGCTGTGGCGGCCGATGCCGACAAAAAGTATCTGATCATCGCGCTGCTATTGCTGCTGAGTTTCATGGCGGTCGAAGTGGTGATCGGCATCATGGCCAAGTCGCTGGCATTGCTTTCCGACGCCGGCCATATGCTTACCGATGTGGGCGCCATCGGGCTGGCGTTGGTGGCCATGCGCTTGGCCAAACGACCAGCCACTGGCAGCTATACGTTCGGTCTCAAACGCGTGGAAATCCTGAGTGCGCAGGCCAATGGCGTGACCCTGTTACTGCTGTCAGCCTGGTTCATCATAGAGGCCATTCGTCGACTGATCGATCCGCCTGTCGTAGAAGGCCAGTTGGTCACGGTGATCGCCGTGGTTGGTATCGGCGTCAACCTGCTGGCGGTGTGGGCCATGAGCAAAGCCAACCGGCAGAGCCTCAATGTAGAAGGCAGTTTCCAGCACGTACTCACCGATCTCTATGCATTCATCGCGACAGCTATTGCTGGCGGCATCATCTGGTGGACGGGCTGGAATCGTGTGGACTCCATCGCCACCCTGGTCGTGGCAGGCTTGATGCTCAAAGCCGGCATCGGATTGGTACGCGAATCGGGGCGCATTTTTCTGGAGGCTGCACCGCGCGGCCTCGACCCTCTTGAGATTGCCGAAGCAATCCGTGCCGTGCCAGCGGTGACCCGCTTGGACGACCTACACGTATGGGAGGTGACCTCGGGCATGCCGGCGCTGTCGGCGCACATCTATGTCGACCACGATATCGACTGCCACGACGTGCGGCGCACCATCGAGGCGATGTTGCACGACCGCTTCGACATCACGCATACCACCTTGCAGACCGATCACGCCGCGGTCGGTCAAATCGAGTCAGCGAACTGCGCGTTTGAATCTCGCACTGACGAGAAACACTACCCCACCTGACCGATCAAATCATCACGCTTGCGGCGCCATCGACCTGTCGCTGGCTTGGCGACCCGCACTCCCCCAACTCGGTCAGGCGCTGGCAATAGGCCATCTGCTCTTTGGTATACCCCGACTTCTTCAGCGCCTTTGCGCCCCTCCTCCAGGAGTCGGAAGCAAGCCCACCTTTACTTATAAATGGCTACGAATTTCCGGGACGACGTCAGCTCTTCCTCGTCCCGCCATAGCGCGGCGATCCCTGTAGAGGCACCTTTGGCCTTCTGCAAATCTTCCAGGAAGGTAGTCAGCTGGATCCGCGGCAAGGCGACGTTGAAGATGTAGAGGATAAAAGCCATGAGCGCGCCAATACTGATGCTGCCGCTGCTTACCCGCGAACTACCGTAGATCAGGATGACCAGAATCGCCGCGGTGAGTAACAGGCTGATCAGCGGCCCGAGCACAGCACTGATCTTTGCCACCTGGACGCCAAGTCGCCGATGTCGTGGATCTCTTGCCAACTGCGTTCGCGCTCGTGCGCCGTGGCCGGCACAGCCTAAAAAACACCGGACTGACAAACAGCGAAAGATGCAATTCAACGCTTATTCTGCTAGCGATGCACCCAAGATCGTACGGTTGCCCATCCGCTGACCGACCGGCGGCCGCCCCACCCGGTTAGCGTGTAGAATGCTGTTTTTAGCCAGTTTTTAAGCCAGTAGTTATGGTGCAAGCTTCTCAACGGACGATGGTCCGTGGCCCCACGTTTATCCGCTTGCTCGCTCGCTTGACGGACGTTGACGTCCCCCCGTCCAGACAATCGTTGTCAGACCGTCTAAGCCATTGGCTCGACTGGACTCACGCCATCACGCTGTCCACAGCGCTTGATGGCAAACCGTCTTCGTTGGCCACCGGCGCAGTAGCCCCTGGCAACGCTGAGGAGTCCGAGTGCGCTCGTGTGCGCGCCTCGTTGAGTGCCGCCATGACTGCTGGCGGTGAAAGCCCTCCCGCAACGCGATATGAGGCTGAGCCCGCCGAGCAGGATTACGAGGTCTTTCGTAAGCGCTATCTCGCCTTGCAGCGGGCCATGCAGACGGCCACCGGCCATCTGCGCGGCCGTCTGCGGGACATACTCGCCCAGAGCTCGGTCGACATGCTCCGACTCGCGGACGTGGATGCGGCCATGGAGCTTGCGTTAAGCCCGCGAGAGCAGGCACTGCTGGCTAGCGTGCCCGCCCTACTCGGGGAACATTTCGAACGCTTACGCCAGGCCGAGCACCAGGCGCTGGCCGATGCGCAAGTAGCGGACGGCATACCAACACCAACGCCCGGCGCTTGGCTGGAGGTGTTTCGCAAGGACATGCAGAGCGTCTTGCTCGCTGAACTGGATGTTCGTTTTCAACCGGTCGAAGGCTTGCTCGCAGCGCTTCGCACCAGCTAACTGGGTAGTCATGTTCAAAAATCTTGTAAATCTCGCAGTGTTCTTTGCGGGCCTTGGCGCAGTGTGCTGGATTGGCACTGGCTATGTTGGATCCAATCCGCTGGCGCTGGCCGTCTCCACGCTCATCATCACCTGCTACCTTGCCGGTGCCCTTGAGCTATATCGATATCGGCAGGCCACCTCTACGCTGGCGCGCGCCGTGACAGACTTGTCCGCCGCACCAGTCAACCTGGGTGCCTGGCTCGACCGCTTGCAGCCCAGCCTGCGCAACGCGACACGCCTGCGCATCGAGGGCGAACGCGTGGCCTTGCCCGTGCCGGCCCTGACGCCTTATCTGGTTGGCTTGCTCGTCCTGCTTGGCATGCTCGGCACGCTACTGGGGATGATGGCAACCCTCAGAGGCACGGGGATGGCCCTGGAGAGTGCGACCGATCTGCAGGCTATCCGCGGATCTCTCGCCGCGCCGGTGAAAGGGCTAGGGTTTGCGTTCGGCACGTCGATAGCCGGCGTGGCCAGCTCGGCCATGCTTGGACTGCTTTCGGCGCTATGCCGGCGCGAGCGGCTCTATGCGGTGCAGCAACTGGATCTGAAGATCGCGACGACACTACGCGTTTATTCGCAAAGCCATCAGCGCGAGGAGGCCTTCAAGCTTCTTCAGCAACAGACTCAGATGATGCCTGCGTTAATCGATCGCCTGCAGCTGATGATGACGACTATCGAGCAGCAGAGTATCTCTGCAAGCGAGCGGCAGATGGTCAGCCATGACGTTTTCCACGCCAAGACCGAGGCTACCTACACACGCCTCGCCGCCTCTGTAGAGGCGTCGTTGAAAGAGAGTGTCAGCGCAAGCGCCCATGCCGCCGGCACGGCGCTGCAACCCGTCATGGAGGCCACGATGGCGGACCTCGCACGCCAGACCGCGTTACTGCACGACACGGTCACCCACGCCGTACAGCAGCAGCTAGAGGGATTGTCGGCCGGCTTCGAAACGACCACGACCATGGTGGCGGATCGTTGGGCAGAGGCGCTGGTGGAACACCGGCGATCAAACGAAGGGCTTAGCCGAGACCAGCGCAACTCGCTTGAACAATTCACCGAGATCTTCGAAAACCGATCGAGCGGATTATTGGAGGGCGTCTTCGCCCGCCTGGACACCACGGCAGCTAGCGTCAGTGAGGCATGGAACCATGCGCTATTGCGGCAAGAAAGCGTCAACGACGAGCTTGCGACCCGCAACCAGCAAGCGTTGAGCGTGGCAGCTGCGACCATCGAGGAGCATGCGACATCGCTGGTCCACGTCGTGCAGCAATCCCATGTGAACCTGCAGGCAGCGCTCGAAGCGCGCGACCAGGAACGACTGGCGAGCTGGGCAACGACATTCGGCTCGATGAGCACGGCGCTAAGCGACCACTGGGAAAAAGCAGGCCAGCAGGCCGCGAGCCAACAGCAGGCGATTTGCGACACGCTAGCGCAGACCGCGACCGATATCTCGGCACAGACACAGGCACATGCCAGCGACACGATTGCCGAGATCTCCCGGCTGGTCCAGGTCGCCTCGGAAGCGCCCAAGGCTGCGGCCGAGATCGTCGCCGAGCTACGCCAGAAACTCTCCGAGAGCATGGCCCGCGACACGGCGATGCTGGAGGAACGAAGCCACCTGCTGGCCACGCTGGAAACCCTTCTCAACGCCGTGAACCATGCGTCTACCGAGCAACGGACTGCCATCGACACGCTGGTCGCCACATCGGCGGACCTGCTTGATCGCGTCAGCAGCCGCTTCAGCGAGCATATCGAAACTGAAACCGCCAAGCTCGGCGCGGCGGCCGTGCAAGTCACCGGCGGAGCCGTCGAGGTGGCAAGCCTGAGCGATGCCTTCGGAACCGCCGTACAGCTGTTCGGTACATCAAACGACAAGCTGATCATCCATTTGGAGCGTATCGAAACCGCGCTCGACAAATCGCTCACTCGCAGCGACGAACAGCTGGCGTACTACGTCGCGCAGGCCAAAGAGGTTATCGATCTAAGCATGCTGTCGCAAAAACAGATCATCGAGGAAATGCAACAGCTGGCCGATCAGCAGGCATCCCTCAGGGCCGAAACGGCATGAGCGACGAACTGGATGGCGAAGCGGAGTCGACGGCAACCATCTGGGCCGCCTTTGGCGACCTTATGTCGGTATTGCTGGGTGCATTCGTGCTCATCTTGGTGGGCGTCATCGGTGTGCAGCTGCAACTCTCGAACCGGCTTGAGGAAGAGACCAAGCAACGACAGCTCGAAGCACAACGCCGCAAGACCCTGGAACAGGCGCTCGCGGCTCCGCTGGCAGCCGGTCGGGTAACCCTCGTCAACGGACACATCGGCATTCGCGGTAGCGTGTTGTTCGCCTTGAACTCCGATCAGCTGCAGCCCGAAGGGCGCGACGTACTGACAAGCCTGGCAGGCCCTCTTGCCGGCTACCTCAAGTCGCGCGATGAAATCCTGATGGTGAGTGGTTTCACCGATGATCGGCAGGTACGCGAGAGCAATCGCCAATTCGCCGACAACTGGGAGCTATCGGCGGAGCGCGCATTGACCGTGACTCGTGCCTTGATTGCCGAAGGTGTTCCCGCCTCCTCGGTATTCGCTGCTGCCTTCGGTTCAGAACAACCCGTCAGCTCGAATGCCAATGACGAGGAACGGGCCAAGAACCGGCGAGTGGAGATCACCCCCATACCGAAGCCATCGACGGCAACGTCGGCAAGCCATGAGTGACCACGGGACAAGTCCACGAGTGGTGCTCGACGCGTGGCGGGCACGACACGCCGATCGCCTGAATCCGATTCGATTTCATTTCATCGAGGCGCTGGCCATGCGCGTGGCCAGCCATGACGGCGAGGCGCGACGCGTGCTGGAGCACAGGCTGTCGGTATTGATCGAGGCCTATACAGACGATCTCGAAAAAGCCGCATCCAAAATCGCCCCTACCCGGAGCACGACAGCCCTCGACTTACCGGCTCGTGGAGCGCTTGGCGAATTGGTCGATCACATCGCTAGCCAGGCGGCAGCGCGTGGCGACCCGCTCGCCGCCATTGACACGGCCGCTAGCCCCTCCAGCTTTCCCCAATTGGATGTGCTGGCTGAATTCAAGAAAATCTGGTCCAAAGCCCGTACCGAAAACCAAGTGCGGCAGGCACTGGAGCAAATACCCACGAATGCCGGCCCGCTCAACTCAGGCAACCTCGTACACCGATCGCTTACGCTTATGCGCGAGCTATCGCCAGGGTATCTCGAGCAGTTTCTGTCTTACGTCGACGCCTTGTCATGGATAGAACACATGAACCAAAGCCGCGGCTTGGCGGCCAAAGATGCGCCACAGGCGCAGAGCACCAAAAAACCCGCGCGGCGCAAGCCGCGTGAGCGCCATGAGTGAGCTCGGTCTATGCCAACCATCGCGACCGAGCTAGATGAGGCCGGTCCACCCAGGGTTCGGCTTTGTCGCTAGCGCCGGCAAAAGATTCACGCAGGTTTGAATACCCTCACGATGCAGCCACGGCGCTACGCGCACGATGCGTACTGAAGCGATCCAGCAGCAGGTAGATCACCGGCGTCGTATAAAGGGTGAGTACCTGGGATATCAGCAAGCCGCCGACGATGGCTATGCCCAGCGGGCGCCGTAGCTCCGCCCCCGCCCCGGAACCGAAGGCCAGCGGCAAGGCGCCGAGCAAGGCGGCCATGGTCGTCATCATGATCGGGCGAAAACGCAACAGGCAGGCTTCGTAGATGGCCTGCTCTGCTGGCAACCCCCGCTCCTGCTCTGCCGCCAGCGCGAAGTCGACCATCATGATGCCGTTTTTCTTGACGATGCCAATCAGCAGAATCACCCCAATCAAGGCGATCAGGGAAAAATCGTATTGCAACATCATCAGCGCACCCAAAGCGCCGATGCCGGCAGACGGCAGCGTCGACAGAATCGTCAGCGGGTGGATATAGCTCTCGTAGAGCATGCCCAAGACTATGTAGATGGCCAGCAAGGCCGCGGCGATCAACAAAGGCTGATTCGACAAAGACGCCTGGAATGCCTGCGCCGAGCCCTGGAACACAGCCGTCAAGCCGGCCGGCTTGCCCAGTTCCGCACCCTTGATATCGATAGCGGCAATCGCTTCGCTCAGTGCATGCCCTGGGGCAAGATTGAACGACAGCGTCACCGCCGGAAACTGGCCATCATGGTTAATCGTCAATGGCGCGGTCGAGTTCTCCAGTCGAATGAATGAGGCCAACGGCACCTGCTGACCATTCGACGCTGTCATATACAGCCGCTGCAGCGCATTCGCATCAAGCTGATAGTGCGAGCCGACCTCCAGCACCACGCGATAAACGTTGAGCTGCGTATAAAACGTAGCGACCTGGCGCTGGCCGAACGCGTCATACAAGGTGTCGTCCACCATTTGCGGGGTAATGCCCAGGCGGCTCATCGTGTCGCGGTCGAGCACGGCAGTGAGTCGCGGCGCTACCGGCTCCAGATCGCCCGCGACATCCTGGATCACCGGAATATCACCCAGCGCCTTGAGCATGATCGGCGCCCAGTGCCGCAACTCGTCGAGGTTCGCATCGCGCAAGGTGTATTGAAATTGGGTTTTGCTGGTGCGCGCACCGATTTGCAGATCTTGCCGCGCCTGCAGATAAAGCGAAATGCCGGACAGCTTGGCCACTTGCGGACGTAATCGCTTGATAACCTCGTACACCGAGGTCGATCGCTCGCCGAACGGCTTGAGGTCAATCAGCAGGCGACCGATATTGACCGATGGACTACCTTCAACCCAGTAGTAAACATGCTGGATGTCGGGATCGCGTTCAACCACGGCAGCGAGCGCGTGCATGCGCTCGACCATGGCGGGGTAGGAAATATCTTGCGAGGCTTCGGTCACGCCACCGATCAGGCCGTTGTCTTGCTGCGGAAAAAAGCCTTTGGGAATGGCGATGTACATCGCCACGGTGCCTGCAAGAGTCAATCCCGCCACAAGCAACGTCAGCTTTCGATGAATCAATGCCTGGCGCAAACCCGCCGCGTAAATGGCAAGCAGACGATCGAACACGCGCTCCGCGGCTTGGTGAAAGCGGCCACGCCCGTGTGCCGTTTGGCGATTGAGAAAACGCGCGCATAAGGTGGGCGTCAACGTCAGCGAAACCACCCCGGAAATGAGAATGGCGATGCCGGCGGTTACCGCAAATTCGCGAAACAGCCGCCCCACCAGGCCACCCATGAACAATAGCGGGATAAACACCGCCACCAACGAGACCGTCATCGACACAATGGTGAAGGCGATCTCGCGCGAGCCCTTGATCGCCGCGTCAAGTGGCGACTGGCCGTCTTCGATGTGGCGCAGAATGTTTTCCAGCATCACGATGGCATCGTCGACGACAAAACCGATAACCACGGTCAAGGCCATCAGCGACACATTGTCCAGGCTGTAGCCAAGCACCTCCATCACCGCCATGGTGCCAAGCAAGGACAGCGGTATGGTCACCACCGGAATCAGCGTGGCGCGCACATCACGTAGAAATGCGTACACCACCAGCACCACCAGCACCACGCTCAGCAGCAGCGTAAATTGCAAATCGACCACCGAGGCGCGAATGGTTTGCGTGCGGTCGCCGAGCAGCATCATATGCATGGACGCCGGCAAATCATGAGTCAGGCGCGGCAGTTCGGCCTTGATCCGCGCAACCGTCTGGTTGATATTGAAACCGATCTGTTTATGCACATCGATCATCACTGCCTGATGGCCGCTGACCCAGGCGCCTTGGCGTATATCCTCGGCGCTGGCGACAACGCTGGCAATGTCGCGCAGTCGCACCGGCGCATCATGGCGATAGGCCACGACCAGGGAGGCATAACCATCAGCATCGACAACCTGATCGGTGGCATCCAGCGTCACGGCCTGATGCTCACCGTTGAGCGTGCCCTTGGGCGCATTGACCGTCGGGGTTAATGCGCACGCGAACTGCCGGTTTCTGCTGGCCGTGATAGTCAACCACGCCGACGCCCTGGATCCGCGTCAGTTCGGGGGCAAGATAATTCTCCACATAGTCATCGACCTTACCCAGCGGTATCACGTCGGAGTAGACCGCAATCGTCATGAGCAGCGCGTCGGCGGGGTTCGCTTTCTCGAAGGTCGGCGGGTGCGGCAGGTTTTTCGGCAAATCACCGGAGGCCGCGTTAATGGCCGTCTGCACATCCAGCGCCGCGCTATCGACACTGCGCGAAAGGTCGAACTGCACGGCGATGGAAGTCGAGCCGAGCGAGCTGGTCGAGGTCAGCGAGGTGACCCCGGGCAGCACCGCAAGCGCACGCTCCAGCGGTGCGGTCACCGACGAAGCCATGGTCTCGGCACTCGCCCCCGGCAACGACGCATCGATGGAAATGGTCGGAATATCGACCTGGGGAACCCCGGCAATGGGCAGCTGCGCGTAGCCCATGATCCCCAAGAACAATACACCCAGCATCAGCAGCGAGGTGGCGATCGGCCGCCGGATGAATACAGCTGAAAAATTCATGATGCCCCTACGGCTGGTCAGATCACTTTACGGTGGGTTGTCGATCGATCACCCGTACAGACGTACCCTGCTCAAGATGGTATTGCCCCTCTGTGACCACCCGCTCGCCCTGCGACAGGCCACGGGCGATCACGCTGCGATTTCCTTCACTGAAGGCGACGTCGACATGGCGCAGATCCGCCGTGTCCTTATCGGTCATGACGAAGACGTAGCTGCCATCCGTGCCCCATTGCACGGCCGTTGCAGGAACAGTGAGCGCATCGCGATGCACGTCGAGCACCACGTGCAAAACCACAAACTGACCGGGCCAAAGCAGGTTGGCCGCGTTGTCGAAAGTCGCCTTGCAATGAATCGTGCCGGTAGCGGAATCGATTTGATTGTCGATCAGGCTGATCACCCCATCGCCAAGTGGCTGGCTGGCATCGCGGCTCAGGGCGGTAACCCGCAGCGGCGCCTTATGCTGGCTGGCCAGTAGCGCGGGCAGTTGATCCTGCGGCAATGAAAAACTCACCGTCATCGGGTGCACCTGGGTAATCAGCACCAGTCCGTTGCTATCGGTGGCATGGACCATGTTTCCGGCATCCACCAGGCGTGCGCCGGTACGACCATCCAGGGGCGCGCGGATGGTGGTATAGCCCAGTGCGATGCGCGCATTGTCGACCTGCGCCTGATCCATCTCGACGGTAGCCTTGAGCTGCTCCACTTGCGCGCGCGTGGTATCGAGCATTTGCACGGGTACGGCACCGCGATGGGCGAGATCGGAAAAACGCGCGAGGTCTCGTTCGGCATTGGCGCGCTGCGCCGCGTCCCTGTCCTTCTGCGCCTGCGCCGAACGCAATTGGGCTTCGAACGGACGCGGGTCCAGCTGGGCTAACAAATCGCCACGATGCACCTCTTGCCCCTCGGTAAAGGCGACTTTGTCGAGCTGTCCGTCGACACGTACCCGCACAGTGACGCTGTTATAGGCTTGCGCCGTACCGATCGCGCTGATCACCGCCGGGGTGTCCTGCCGCTCGACGCTGGCCACCATCACGGGAACCGCGTTCTTTGGCGAAAGATCCGCGGCAGCAGCGTGCGGAATAGAGCCGCGAGTTTGCAGCAGCCACCAAGTGACGGCGCCCAGCGCGAGTAGCCCGGCCATTGAGAGAAATTTTTTCATGGGTGCGCCGGTCGCCCAGATCATGTAGGTAACCGTGAAACCCTACGCCAGCTCGCTTACCCATTGATTAGTCCAGGGTCGGTCGCAGTGCGGCGGCGGCACAACGCTGGAGTATGGCGCCGGCGCCTGCCGCAGGCTCGACGGTGCACCGCGTATATCGGCAAAGCACCCACAGGCAACTGGCTCTACTGCTAGCGCATCCATGACATGACTGTCGCAGTGAGAGTCACCCTTCTACGCCGCGCATCGATAGTCGTGGCAGTGCCAATCAACGCAAAACCCGGAGGGCCGCACCGCTACTCGGCGATCCAGCACACAGCGTGCTGGATCATCGAGATTTCTTGCTTGTGCACCGATGCTGTCGAAGAACGATGAAAACAACGTGAAGCTCACGAAACACAAGGACCGGATGCATTGCGTTCGCCATCACAGTCTATACATCGCCGTCAGCAAAGCGCTTGCGGAGCTAAGTAAACCGTAAGTTGCCGGGTGCAGCATCTCGTGCGCGCAGCTTAGGTCGGCGGATCGTTTAAGCCCAATGGCTTTCAGCATGCGGATGATTATCTTCGTTGCCAATGCTGGCACCCAGGCTCCACTCAAGCAGCAGGTGGCTCGTTTTGAACGATTCGCTCCCGAACCGCCATCCGATCGGCACCCGGCCCTACCATCTGCCTCGTGATGCCAGCGTCTTTGTTATTCTTCTTGCGCTGTACGTCCTGGTGCTGCTTCCCATTCTACGGGCGAATCGTTATTACAACGATGACTTGAAGCGAGCGCTTATCGGGCATACCGGCTGGGATTCTACCGGCCGGCCGCTAACGACCTTGCTGATGAAGCTGCTGCAATGCTACGACCATGCATTGGTTGACATATCGCCACTCACGCAAATAGGTGCCATCGCCATCCTCGCCTGGATCGGTGTGCTGATTGCACGAAGGTATGCCATCGCCTCGCCCTGGCTGGCCGCGCTGGTCTCGTTCCCGCTAGGCGCGCAACCTTTTTATCTGGAAAACCTTTCTTACAAGTTCGACGCCTTGAGCATGAGCCTGGCGATCTATTTCGCCTTGCTGCCATTGATCGCGTTAAAAAGCAGTCGCCGTGGGTGGTGGCTGGGTGTTCTGGCGCTCTTCGTAAGCTTGAACTTTTATCAGCCGGCCATTAATGCCTATCTGATTTTTACGCTATTGGATCTAGTGATAGCGCAACTCCAGGAAAAAAAACCTCGGCAATTGGCCATGCAGCTATGCTCGCGCGCATTGCAGGTGAGCCTGAGCATGCTCATTTACCAATTTGCCATCGGCATACATATCCATGGCTGGGTCAAGAGAAAAAGCGAAAAAATCCATGACCTTCATGATTTACCGCAGATAAAAACCAATATCGTTAATTTCTACCACTTCATCGGCGACAGCTTCAACACCCAATGGTGGCTGTATTTCGCCCCCGCCCTGCTATTACTGGCGCTTTTTCCGCTGGCCGTCGGCATCCACTACGCCGCCAAGGTCCAGCGCGCCCAGCCGGCCTCGATTCGAACAGCCCTGTTCACAAGCAGCGCCTTGCTGCCACTGGCAGCTCTTGCTTGTGTCCTCGGCCCCATGCTTTTGCTACTCGATCCAGTGATTGCGCCGCGCGTGCTCATGGGCGTTGGTGCGTTGTTGGTCGCTGGGTTGATTGTTATGCAAGCCGCCCTTCTGCAATGGCGGCAGTCCGACAAATGGACGCTGTCCATCGCCGGCATGCTTGCCCTGGGCATGTGCTCTTTCGCCAACGCCTACGGCAACGCCTTAGGGGAACAGAAGAACTACGAGGATCGGATCGCTACGCGTCTTGCCGACGATTTGGCCGAGTTTGCAACCAGTCACCCCATCCATG
>NZ_JAPDPE010000130.1 GCF_026283955.1 Dyella silvatica
ACACGCCGCGCATGCGACGCACATGGGTCGAAAAATGGCCTTCATCCATGAATCGGCTCATCGCAAGTTGGGTCAGCGGCGCACTAAAGGCATCGAGCTGGGTACGGATATTGGCGAGTGGCTCCAGCAGGGCTACCGGTACCACGGCAAAGGCGAGCCGCAGCGATACGAACATGGATTTACTCAGCGTGCCGAGATAGAGCACTCGGCCATGCGAGTCAAGCGAATGCAACGGTGCCACTGGTTGGCCGACAAACCCAAATTCGCCATCGTAGTCGTCTTCCAATACCCAGGCGTCATGCTTTTCTGCCCAATCCAGCAGCGCGATGCGGCGCTCCCGGCTCAAGGCGACACCGGTAGGAAACTGATGTGACGGCGTGACGTAGGCTAGCCGTGCGTTCGGTGCGCGCAGTAATCCCTGTTCCACTTGCAGGCCCTCCCGATCTACGGGTATGGGCACGGCGACGGCTCCGGCAAGTTCCAGTGCCGCACGCGCACCGGGGTAACCGGGATCTTCCATCCATGCCGCCTCGCCAGGGTTCATCAGTAGCAAGGTCAGCAGGTACAAGGCTTGCTGGACACTGTTGAAGATGATGACCTGATCCGCCGTGCAGCGCACCCCGCGTAGTTGCGCCAGATGGTGCGCCAGCGAGCTGCGCAGCGCCGGCAGACCGCGCGGATCGGTGAAGTTCATGTCGGCGCGCTTAAGGTCGCGGGCGGTGCTCGCCTGTATCCGCTGCCAGATCTTCCAGGGAAACTCGGCAGTGTCCGCAACGCCGGAGTTGAACGGCTGGAACTCATGCATGATGCGACAAGCGAGGTTGCCCGCCAGTTTGCTTCCACGCGCCGAAATGGATGGCGTGCGATGTGGCGCTTTTGCGCCCCGAGCCTGGACGGCCGGCCTTGTCACCTGTCCGGCGATAAAGGTGCCGCGGCCCAGGATGCGCTCCAGCAAACCCTCTTCCACCAGTTGCGCGTAGACCTCCTCCAATAGACCACGAGAGACGCCATAGTCGGCCGCTGCTTTACGGCTGGACGGCATGCGCTCCCCCGGCGCAAGCCGTCCTTCCAGCACCGCGTTGCGCAAGGCGAGATAGACATCGGTGCGGCGTGGGTGACTGCCGGGCACTGGCGGCAGCAACGCCCCGCGGGAGCGGCGTGACATAGGTCTCCTGATATCGGTCCGATTTATCTATGCAATACGGTCCTGGAATGCTGCCCGCATATCGGTAGTCTGGCCGCTCGATGTCCGGATCATATGAGGTGCCACATGTTTTTCAAAACTACCGTTATATGCGCGACAGTCTTTGCAGTTATGTGCGGCCTGATCGTGACTTGGCCGCCGCTTCACGCGGCTACCGCAGCTGCCGCGGAACGCGATGGGCAGCATGATTTCGATTTTCACCTTGGCCATTGGAAAAGCAACATATCCCACCTGCAGCACCCGCTGACCGGCTCCACCACCTGGACCGCCTGCGAAGGCAGCCTGGTGGCGCGCAAAGTCTGGGATGGGCGCGCCCAGATCGAAGAGCTGGAGGCCGATTGCCCCTCCGGTCATATCGAAGACTTGCTGCTGTTTTTATACAACCCGCAATCTCATCAGTGGAGTCTTAATGCGGCAGCCGTTGGTGACGGCGTCATAAGCCGCCCCATGTTTGGCGAATTCAAAAACGGACGCGGCGAGTTTTACGATCAGGAGACGATCAAGGGTCGAACCATCATGGTTCGACAAGTCTGGTCAGATATCACCCCGACCTCGCACCATTTTGAACAGTCATTCTCCGATGACGGCGGCAACACCTGGGAGCCCAACTTCAAGGCCACGCTGACCCGAGAGCCGTGAACATATCTTGGCCGGGAGCCATGGATGTCGAGGGCAGAAGATGGCTTTGGCCTTTGAGGACCTGTGCTGATATTTCCGCGACGGGTCCAGGCCGATGTCGACATGGCATACAGTGCGACCAGTCATGGAAAACCCGGCTAGCTTCTCAACTTCAAGAGCACCGTTTGATGCGCCTCAGGCTTTCACTAATTGCCATTGCCGCCTGCCTCTTCACTGCAGCCGTCGCCGCTTCCGACCTACACGTGTCGCCGGTGTCGGGTGAGGATCTGCAAAACGTAGCGGGCTACTACGACAACGGCGGCGTTTTACTGAAAGCCTTGACCTATCCGGATGCCTACGGCAATGAGCGCATTCTGGCTTTCGGTGGCAATAAGCACGGAGCTAAGCGTGACAGTGAAAGCTATGTCTCCCTGCATGCCTATGGTTTGATCCAGGATCATGGGGGCTATCTGGCCCGATGGGAGATCAAGGAATCCAACGGAGGCCTGCTCTGTGGCCTGAGAATGTTGACACCGCTGGTCGACATTATCGACGCAGGGGATGGTCAAGCACTCGTTGTCGTCCCGTACTGGATCGATTGCGATGGACTGGATCCGACTGACCTCAAGCTGATCATGGTCTATAAGGATCGTAAGTACGCGATCCGCGGCAGCTTGCCTCATCAGCAAGGTGACGAGATAACCCGCACACCGGGAGAGACCTTCAAGGAGCTTCCGGCGGCGGTACAAAAAACAGCGCTGGCTTATTGGGAAAAAGTGCTAGCTGCAGCGCAGAAGGCCGGTGCCGACCGGGGCGAACCGGACCTGCCGCATTGATGGTTTATGCGGTTGCCGCTGGCGGATGATGGCGATGGTCGATATCCAGCCGAATCAATCAGAGGTTTCCCAGAGATGCCTTGTTTTATTCGGTAGCGCCGCCAAGGTGATCTTGCTGCGCACCAACCGCAAGCGATGATGCCATTCAACGACGCAAGTATCCTTCCGGCGGATCTCATATTACCGCGACAGCTCTGCGCGTAAGATCTTTTCACCTCAATACCTTCGAGCTCTTTTATGGCGTCTCCAGAGTTACCACATGCTGGAACAGGGTCGAACACTAAAATGAGTCGCAAGCTCATTGAATCGATCAAGACGCGTGGACTAGCCGGTGCAGCCAACGATACGAAGTGGAATGAACTGATAGATTTCATCCGTAGTCGTGACGGCTGGGTGCCCTCCTATCGCTGTAAGTTCGTCCTCAACGGATACATCTCGCGCTGGGATACGGAATGGTCCTATCACCTACCGTTTCCATTCAAGAGTGTCGAATGGTTTGATATCGGCCTGCATCAACTTATCCGCCATGGGCCACTTTTACCGGTGAGTGTCATCGATCATAGCGAGTGGCTGTTGCCAAAAATCCACAGCATTGGCTTCGATCACGTCGTGGCAGGTGACGTAGTACGACTATTTGGCTACCTGCCGCGTGATATGGGCGATCTTCCAGCGTCTTAGAATGCACGTTTTGCTACGGGGCCCTTCCAGGGCCACTAAACAGGTAAGTCGATACAAGTTCATCTTGCCTTGCCTGATGCTTACCGAGTAAGTCGGGCCATGCTTAGGAAGACCTTTAGACTGCCGACGAGCCCCAGGTTTTTCTAGGTAGGTGGTTGTGCGACGAGCAGCCCTTAGGCTGCTCGGCTGGCCACGCCTCGCCGAACGCAGCTGCAAGCGAAACCACCTTGCATGGCGCACCACGCACAACACGCGTATCGCGAGTGTGTTGTGCCAAGGAGTATATTTTCGATATCTATCGTCAGCGGGAGATACGAGCGCGCCGAGCTGCACCATCGCGATGCCTCGAAGCGCAGGAGCGGCCTCCACGATGGATGAGCCCATTCGAGCAAGCTCGCCGCAATCGCGCCATAGTTGTCACTCCCACCGCTTGAGCATGCGGCCGCAAGCTATCCCACGACCACCCACCAACGCGCCGGCGACAGCTGGCACCGACAAGACGGGAACGTGAGGAGAAACGAGATGAACAAGATTGCTGTATGGGGCTTTGCCTGGGTGCCGCCATTTGCCCAAGGGCTGGTGCGGGATCTGCGTGTGCGCTGGGCGCTGGAAGAGGCGGGACTTAGCTATGAAAGCCGATGGGTAGGCATTGAGGAGCGAGGCTCCGATGCCTATCGGCGCAAACATCCTTTTGGACTGGTGCCGGTGCTCGAATCCGATGCCGGAGCGCTGATCGAATCGGGCGCTATCGTGTATGCCATTGCCGAACATTGCGAGGCGCTGATGCCTCACGACCAGCGCGCCAAAACACTGGCCTGGATGTTTGCCGCGCTCAATACCGTCGAGCTGCCGGTCTGGAATCTCTTCGTGATCGACCTGCTGCATCAAGACGAAGCATGGGCAAAGCTGCGGCGACCTGGTGCCGTAGAGGAAGTGAAGGTTCGATTGAGCGCGCTTTCCGAATGGCTTGGCGATCGCGATTACCTGCTGGATGGTTTCACCGCAGCCGACATCCTGATGACAACGGCACTGAGGTTTATCCGGCACACGGATTTGCTGGCCGAGTTTCCACGGCTTGACGCCTACGTCCAGCGTTGTGAGGCACGCCCAGCGTTCCAGGCGGCTTTACGCAACCAGATGGCCGACTACGCGCACAACGTACCCGTCGCAACCTGAGCTCGGGCATGCGGGTAGATCGAACGGCTAGGCGAAGAAAGCGATAGCCCGCGACGAACCCGTGTGGCGGCAAGCCGTCGAGGGGTCTATCCAGGAACCGGTCGTCGCAGCGGCCACCGCTGGCTGCCGTGACGATTCTGGGTGTCTGCCTGGTGGATACGATGCCAATACGAAACCTGGCGCTACTCCTGCGCGCAGATCAGCGCAGCCGCGCTACGCACTCGGCAAGTGCTTGATCATCGATACGCAGGTAAGACTGACCCCAAGCGACGACTGATAAACGACGCGATCTTCCCCTTCGAATCCCAGCGACCGATAAAACGAAACCGCATTCAATGTGGAGTCCAGTTGAATACTGCCAAGTCCGGCACTGACCGCCAGGCCTTGCAGATGGTCCATCATGGCTCGACCCACGCCCCGCCTCATGTACTCAGGAAGGACAAAGACGGCATCGATCCTTCCTGTCTCGAGATCGATCATCCCCGTGCCAACGATGTGGCTACCCACCGCAGCGACGTGGAATTGATCGGCGACGCGTCTGGCAAACGTCTCCGACATATCACCGGAGGTCCAGATGTCCAGGTCGGCCGCCGCATAGTCATCGCGGCATTGGGCGCGAATCGCCTCGCGCCTGATGGCGAAGCTGATGGCCGCGTCTTCGATAGTCGCATGTCTTATCTGCACGATAGTCACACCCTGCCAGGCAAGTCGGTCCACTGAAATAGTCCGCCTTGGGTGGCGGCTTCCAGCGTTGAGTACCACACAACATAGACGCACGGACAGTGGCGGATATTGGAATCCTGACCCGGCCATAGCGCCGATATTCGGCCATGCCCCGCAGCGATGCAGCTTCTATGCAACAGCGAACTAGCCGATCTGCTCGACCAGCATTTCCTTGCCAGCCTTATCGTGGAACGCCGGGTGCACGTAACTCATGCGCGGCGCCGGCCAGACAACGATCGCGCGTGTTGTAGCCTTCGCCAAGGCGTTCGAGGGCGACGTTGAACGCCTGTACCAGCGCTTGCAGCTCGCGCTGTCCAGCGTCATCGACACTCTGCTGGACAGCGATACTCAAAAGCTCTCTTACCCGGCGTGCCACAGATGCGCCTGGAATGGCGCCTCGACAGGCGGGTGGGTGACGCTGCCGGTGTAGTTCGTGATGGTGGACGCAGCGACGATGGCGATGACCTCCAGCAGATGATGCTTGCCGAAGCCGGCCGCGATGAACTGATCGGCATCCTGTTCGGCCAGGTGTCCGCGCTTTTCGATCAGGCTGCGTGCCAGCGTAGACAGCGCAGCGAGACTGGCGTCGTTCGGCGCACGGCGCTCGCGGATCGCCTGGACATCGGCTGGATCGAGACCTTCGTTCAACGCCAGCGCCGTATGAAATGCGACCGGCCATGCGCTCGCGTTCGTCACCGCGTTGGTCAAAAGAACGCACTGGATTTGCGCCTCGTTAAAGCTGCCGCCGTGCACTTTTTGGAAGAGTGCAACCAGGCTGCTGATCAGAACAGGGGAATGCGCCATCGCGCCGACGACATTGGGGATCATGCCGAATGCCTGCTGTAGATGCTGTAGCGCCGGCTTTGACGACTCAGGTGCGGAGTCGACGGTATGGACTGGAAAAGTTTGCATAATGTTCAACCGTTTGTGGGGAGTGGGGAAAGCGCCATAAGCTTTGTTGCCAACTCGCGGTGCTGCTTCGGGCGCTGGGGTTCAACCTTCGGCGTTGCGGATCGAGGCTTGACCGTGACCGCCGCGAAGCACGTCGAACGGCCCCGCCGGCTCGACCTGGTTCACGCCGTCGCGGATGGCGCAACCGGTCTCAAGGCGGCTGGCGTAAACGATCACGGGCGCCTGCGAGAGGTGGGCTAAACTCGAGTTACTTATCTTGCGAGGACTGGTTCCGGCGCATATGCCAAATAACCCTCGATTCGCGCCAGAAGCGATCCGCCCCGAGCTGCCGCGGCGAGTCGAAATCGTTGCGTTTGCCGCCGTGCAGATGCTTGATCTCAGCGGGCCCTTGCAGGTCTTCGCGTCTGCTAACGACACCCTTACCCAGGCAGGTCGAGCGCCGCACTACACGCTCCACGTCGTGGCGCGCGAAGGGGAGCATGTCAGCGCATCGAATGGGCTTGGACTGACCACAGAGGCGCTGCCGCCGCGGCAGCTAACGCTCGATACGTTGGTGATCGCCGGCGGTCCGGGGGTTGATGCCGCCGCAGCCGATCCCGCGCTGGTGGATTGGCTACGGGCGCGCGCCAGATCGGCACGACGCGTTAGCTCGGTGTGTACCGGCGCATTCCTGCTCGCGGCTTCCGGCATGCTGGATGGGCGCCGCGCGACGACCCACTGGTCGTTCTGCGCCGAGCTGGCACGGCGCTTTCCCTCGGTGCGGGTGGAGCCTGATCCAATCTTTGTGCGCGATGGCTCTGTTTGGACCTCAGCCGGTGTGACCGCGGGCATCGACCTCGCCCTGGCGATGGTCGAAGAGGACCTCGGGCGTGACATCGCGCTGGCGGTGGCGCGTTACCTGGTGGTGTTTTTGAAGCGACCGGGTGGGCAGGCTCAGTTCAGCACGGCGTTGTCACTACAAGTAGCGGATGACAAGTTCGGCGCGCTGCATGCATGGATCAGGGCGCACCTGGCCCAGGACCTTTCGCTTGCCGTCCTGGCCGATCAGGTCGCGATGAGTGCGCGCAGCTTCAGCCGTCACTACCTCGAGGCCACCGGACAGACGCCAGCCCGTGCGGTGGAACGGCTACGGGTTGAGGAAGCACGTAGGCTACTCTCGGAGTCGCAGCTGCCCGTCAAACGGATTGCCCAGCGATGCGGGTTTGGCTCGGAGGAAACGCTGCGAAGAAGCTTCCTGCGCCTGCTTGCGACAACGCCGCAGGACTACCGCGCGCGTTTTAGTTAAACGCGCTGACAAGCCGGCATGGCTAAGCCATGCCCGCGCCGAGGCTGGACGCTTGGGGTCGAAGATGAGCCTTGCCTCGCCTCACGGCCCCCTGCGACTCAGTTGTCGTCACCGCTCAGCAGCGAGCCGACGATGCCACCGAGCAGGCCGCCGCCAACAGCTGCTCGCCCACCGCCGCCGCCTTCGTTGCTGGGTAGGTATTCGGCAACCTGGTGCGCCAGGCGCGAGATGGGTAGCGTTTGTAGCCACACGGTTCCGGGGCCGGTAAGCGCTGCAAGGAAGATGCCGTCGCCACCGAAGATGGCGTTCTTGATGCCGGGAACGGTGGTGATCTGAAAACCCACCGAGGCCTGGAACGCACCGACGTGTCCCGGGTGAACCCGCAGGGTTTCGCCGGGTGCCAGGTCCTTGCGGATAAGTTCGCCGGAGAGTTCCAGCCACGCCGTGCCGGTGCCGCCGATTTTTTGCAGCATGAAACCATCGCCACCGAAAATGCCCGCGCCCAGCGATTGTTGAAAACCCACGCCCAGGGTGACTTGCGGCGTGGCACAAAGAAAACCATGTCGATGCACCAGGTATTCGTTAGCCGGGCTCACGGACACCGGCACGATGTGACCCGGAACCTTGGTGGCGAAAGCAACCTCCCCCGCTGTCTGCACGGCACGGTACTCGGTCATGAACAAACTGCCGCCGCCGACCACGCGCTTGAACATGCCGAACAAGCCGCCACCGCCGCCCATCTGGGTGTGGGTCGTCATCTGGATCGATGCGGTCATCCAGGACAGCTCTCCGCTCTCAGCGAAGACGCTGTCGTTGGGATCGAGCTGCACTTCCAGTACCGGCATCACCGTGCCCTGTATGCGCGTCTGCATATGCTGTTCTCTTGATGGTGGATAGTTATCGGTGAACTTTCGAAACAGCGCGTTGGCTTGGCAACTGAAGCGACGCGCATAAGTACATGCGGGTGCGGTCAGCTATGTGAGCCCAATCTCGATAGATACTGCTCGAGCTCCCGCACGTGATTGCTATAGGCATCGATAGTCATGGCTTCGCACTGTTGCTCTGCGATCGGTGGCGGCATCGGATGACTCGCCGGCTTGGCTATGGCGCCAAAGCGAGCCGCAAGCTGCGCATGAGCATTCTCGAATCGTTGATTGATCGCATGCACGGCTTGCTCATTTATTTTCTCGCAATGCCGCACCTGAACGATGTCATGAAAGTACTGCGCGCGGCCGTTCAAGAAAACAGCATCGAGCTCCCCGGGTAGCAGCGGCTTGCGAGCAGGTGTTGTTTGCTGTGCGTACGCCGCGCCCATCGAAAGAAGCATCATTGCCGTTGCCAAGCCAAGCGTCTTCATTCGCAGCTCCTGTCGCCGTGCACGGTCCAACTGTGGGTGCGTCATTTTCTGGAAGCATCATCTTCGGAAGCGGACACTATCAGAATCGCAATCATAGCCAGCTAGGCGAACCGGTTTACCCAACGGACTCGACCATCTCGGCTAGCGTTACCCGCATGCCTGGCTTACAAGCCGCTGACCTATCGTGGTGCAACCTTGCCTGCCTGGTCGAACCGCTTAGGCGTCATCAGCGCTCCGTGAAGAGGCCAAGATCGTGACGCGGAAACCTGTTCACGCTATCGGGCGAAAGTGTCCGGGCGGGTGTTTCGTATCGCGCCGGATAAGCCGGCGCAGGGTCGACGGCTCGGCATAGCCGACCTGCCGCGCAATTTCTTCGACGGGCAGGCGTGTGGTCTCCAGCAGATATCGCGCGGTCTCCAGCCGGATCCGCTGCACGAATTGAATCGGTGAGACGCCGCAAATGCCCGCCATGCGCCGAGCGAACGTGCGCGGCGTCAGGGCAACCACCCCGGCAAGTTCGTCCATGCCGAAATCACGGGCGATATTTTCGCGAACCCATTGCTCGGCTTTGGCGATCCTGGGGTCCTGCCCGGCAAGGTAGGTAATCGCTATAAAAGGCGCCTGCGAACGTCGCTCATCCAGCAATAGATATTTTGCGCAGGCCTGGCTCAGGCTGGGCCCGGCAAACCGCGCCACCACGGCCAGCATCAAATCCATTTGCGCCATTGCCGCGCCAGCGGTCGCGATGGGCCAGTCGGCCACGACTATCTGCTCGACCATCAGCCTAACCCGGGGATAGCGGCGGCGAAAAAGCGGCGCCAGCCACCAGGTCGTAGTCGCCGGCCGGCCGTTGAGCAGCCCCGCCTCGGCAAGCAGAAACGTGCTCGCGCACGATGCCGCCAGGGTGGCGCCGGCGGCGCCGGCTTCTGCCAGCACCTTGCCTGCGCGTTGTAACAGCGGGCCGCTCAATGCCGTATCCAGCTCATCGGCCGAGGTGATGCCGAGGCCGGGGACGATGATGAGCTCAGCGTGGCCCAATGCCGCACGACTCAGCCGCGGCCCGGCATGAATGGTGGCGACCTCGAACGGTGGCCGACGCTTTGCCATCGCGCTGATCCGGTTGGCGGTAGCCATGACGTCGTGGGTAATCGCCGCGCTGGACGCCATGCCGCCGCGGAGCTCGAGAACGGCAACTTTGGTCATGTCAAAAAATACCTGATCCATGTCGTTTTCGACGCTAGTCCAGCCGGCGCTGGAGCGCAATCATCAGCCGATGAAAGAGCGGCGCCGAGGCGCGATGAAGGCGTTGGCTCCACCTTGCCATCGACACTAAGGAAGCACCGGGTGAGCTCACTGAATATGCACGCGGATGACCCGCTCGAGGATTTCGATGCTCGTCACGTCACCCTCAACGGCGTCGCCAAAAAGGTGTACGTCAGCGGGGCCGGGCCGGCGGTCATCGTGATGACCGAGATGCCGGGTATCAGCCCCCACGTCGCCCGCTTCAGCCGCTGGGTTCGAGACGCCGGCTTCACCGTCTATATGCCGTCGCTGTTTGGCCGCGACGGCGCCGTAGCCAGCGCAGAAGAGGGCGCGGCGGTGTATCGAAAAGCCTGCGTAAGCGCTGAATTTCGCGCCTTTGCCGGCGGCGGATCGAGCCCGGTGACGATATGGCTGCGCGCGTTGGCGAAGCTTGCCCACGCGGACTGCGGCGGCCCCGGCGTCGGCGCTATCGGGATGTGCTTCACCGGCAACTTCGCCCTCACGATGATGCTGGAACCGGCCGTGCTCGCGGCGGTGCTGGCGCAACCATCGCTACCGCTCGACGCCCCGGCGGACACCGGTATCGATGACGACACCTTGCTCACGGTTCGGCAACGCCTTGAGCGCGACGAGCTGACCGTCATGGCCTATCGCTTCGAGGGCGATCAGTACTGCAAGGCGCAGCGCTTCGCCGCGTTTTCCCAGGCGCTCGGCGACCGGTTTATCAGCCGGGTACTTCCCGACAGCGCCGCCAACCCCGATACAGCGCCGTTTTTTCAACGCTATGTCAGCTGTCCGCATAGCGTGCTAACCGCACATCTGATCGACGAAGCCGGCCAACCAACCCTCGCCGCCCGCGATGAAATCATCGCCTTCTTCACCCTCAGGCTCAGCGCCGGGGCGCTTGAACGTGAAGGATTACCGGCCCTCGCCGGCAAACCCATGACGGCATCAGAGCCAACGATGAAGAGCCGTCCATGAGCCTCGTACCGAGCTGGGCATGATCGCACGGTCTACGAGTTCGGCTGACGCCTCGCGGTGGAGACGCCGGCCGAAAGACTTCATCCATCGCCAGCGTCTCTCATATGGAGGCTGTAGCCGACTCGGTTATAGAACGGACGCGAGGCTCAACATGATTCGGCCAACGCTACCGCGTCGGCGCCAGCCGCAAGGCGAAGCGGGCTCGAAGCATCATTCGCCGCGCGCCACACTGCTTCGGCCACATCCAGCGCCCGGGTAACGACGGACGACTGCGCCCAGCCAGCGAAGACGCTTTGCGCCAGGTCGGTGTAGGCCTCGGGGATGCCACCGTGCATACGGGGCTGGGCGTTTTCAGCGAAGCGGGTCTGCGGAGCCCGTCCCGGAAGCACCAGGCTTACTCGCACATTGAAGGGCTGCAGCTCCAGCGCCAGTGACTCGGTGAACGCGTTCACCGCCGCCTTGCTCGCGGTGTAGACGGAAAGCAGCGGCAGCGGCCGCAATGTCACGCTCGAGGTGACGTTGACGATGACACCGGCCTGGCGTTGCCTGAACTGCGGCAGCAACGCCTGGGTCACGGCCATCGTACCCAGGGTATTGGTCTCGAAGACCTCGCGGGCCGTCTCCATCGAAATGCCTTCGAGGGTGCTCAACACGCCGATCCCGGCGTTGTTGACCAGCACATCGATCGGCCCTGCGACATCGACCAGCCGACGAATGCTTTCAGCGTCGGTGACATCGAGGGCCAGCACGCGCAAATGTTCGCGGGGAGGCAGCACATCCTCGCGCGGCGCGCGCATAGTGGCGATGACCTTCCAGTCGCGATCGAGAAAGTAGCGGGCGGTTTCGAGGCCGAACCCGGATGAGCATCCGGTGATCAGGACGGTTTTCATGGCGACTCCTGCTGCTGGTTGGCGATAGCAGGACGATAGGCCAGCATGTCCGGACCTACTACAATCAAAAGTCCGTGTTTCGTTTGCAGGAGTCCGGCCGTGGTCGATCCGCTTGCCGAGGTGGTCACGCTGCTGCAACCGGGCGCCCCGTTCTCGAAGGTGGTCAGCGGCGCAGCTGCCTGGAGCATTCGTCGCTCGGAGGCTGGGCGCCCCTTCTATAGCGTCATCCTCGACGGGGCCTGCCGCCTTGCAGTGGACGGATACGAGCCAATCACCCTGCAGGAGGGCGACTTTGTGCTAGTGCCCTCGGCCCACGGCTTCACGATGTCCAGTCTGCAGCCGAGCACCTCGCAGGATATCGACAGCCCGCCCGTCGCCTTGCCCGATGGCGAATTCCGGCTCGGCCTTCAAGGCGCCCCGGCCGACGTTCGGTTGCTGGTCGGCTACTGCGTGTTTGGTTCGCCGGACGCCGCCTTATTGGTGTCGCTGCTTCCGCAGCTGGTGCATGTTCGCGGTGAAAAGAGATTGGCCACCCTGGTGCAGCTGGTAGGCGAAGAATCGCGCCAGCTGCGGCCGGCGCGCGAGGTCATCCTTGCGCGCCTATTGGAGGTGCTGCTTATCGAAGCCCTTCGATCCGGCACCGGGAATGCCGCGTCGCCGGGCCTGTTGCGCGGGCTCGCCGATGCACGCCTCACGGTCGCGATACGCTGCATGCACGAAAATCCGAGCCACGCCTGGACGGTGCTGCAGTTGGCGAAAGAGGCGGCGCTCTCGCGCTCGGCGTTCTTCGAGCGATTCAGCCGCGCCGTCGGCGTCGCCCCGATGGAGTACTTGCTGGCCTGGCGCATGGCGTTGGCCAAGAAGCTGCTGCTGCGCAAAGAAGCTGGCATCGCCGACGTCGCGCAACGCGTCGGCTACAGCTCCGCCAGCACCTTCAGCGTTGCATTCACCCGCCATGTCGGACTGCCGCCCACCCGCTATGCACGGGAGCAGATGGCATCGCTACGCCGGTAACGCCACCCCAGCCAGGGCTCGAAAGCCATTGAAAACTTGCCTGCCATCTTGCGTGGTTGTCAGAATTCAACGACCAACCTGGAGCATGCGATGGCTATCAGCGGTGGCTGTTACTGCGGGGCAGTGCGCTTTGAGATCGATGGGCAAGTGCGCATGCGCGCGCTCTGCCTGTGCCGGACCTGCCAGAAAATCTCCGGCGGCGCCGGCAATCTGTTCATTGGCCTGCAGGCGGATGACTTTCGTTATACCCACGGCGAGCCTCGCTACTTCACTCGTGCCGACGTCGCCGAAGCGCCTACCCGCGAATTTTGCGGCGAATGCGGCGTGCATTTGGCCTCCCGTTCGCCCAAGGCTCCCGGCGGCATGATTGTCAAAGTAGGGACGCTGGATGACCCGGCCGTCTTCGCCGGTCCGGCGATGGTGTTCTGGGCCGAGCAAAAGCAGGGCTTTCATCGCTTGCCCGACGATGCCACCGTGTTCCCCCGACTCCCGGGCCGCTGATAAGGGCGCTGTTTTAGACGCCTAAACGCTAGGATCAATCCACCTTGGTATAGAACACGTAGGTCGCGGTATAGGGCACCCCCACCGTGGTGTCGGCGCGGACAGGTGGCTTGGCCGGCGCCACGCCACCCTGGGTCGAGATTCTTTGAACGTAGGTCACCTTGCTCAACACACCGGCCGCAGGATCAGCCACCACCTTCAGCAGTAGCCAGGGGATGTCGGCGGCGCGCTTGGCGGGCACGCTGATCACTGGCGTCTGCTTATCACGGGTGACCTTGCTGCCATCGGCAGCCTCCCACGACGGGCCGGCATAGTGATGAAGCACACCCTCGCGCCCGCTCAATTCAGCCAAAGGCGCTTCGAATGTCCAGGTGAGCGCGGTGCCGTTATCGGCCGTGCTCGTATAGATCTGCACGCCGGTGGCCTTGGCGCTGAACGCGGCGGTATATCCGGCGGGTGGCTGCAAAGCGGCCGGTAACGCTTCAGCCGCTCGCGAAACCTCTGCGCCGGCGAATGGCAAAACGGCCATCGCGACCAAGGCGAAAATGTTATGTCCGGTCATATGCATATCCTGGCTGAGAGTGTGCGCTTCTCTATCGGATTCAGCATAGCTGTCTTGAGGGCCAGGCCATCCGTTCCTGCCTGATAACGGGTTCATCGTACCCAGGTCAGCCGTTCTTATGAGCCGCGGGGGCGTACCGAGCAGTCCGTTTGGGTGCTGCTGGCGTCATCCGTGCAATCTCTGCTCAGGGTCGCAAGCTGACTTCCATGCGGGATCTTGGGTAAAGCAAGTCGAGTGGTTTCGCTCTAAATGAGCCCAGCTGGCTTTAAATCCGGATGTTTCGCGTACAGCGGATTCATGATTTCAAGAAGCATCTCGCCTAATATTCTTCCCGCGGCCATACGATAGCGTTTGAACTCGTCTTCCGGACAGTTTTCCATCACGAGAATAATCGACTCGTCCAACCTCGCCCCGTATTCAAGCATCAGCTCGCTGATTTGCTTGGCGACTTGTTCGTTGCCGATCATGCAATTTCCCTCTTTTAAAGTCCGGTTCCGGCGGCGGACGTCCCGTGCATATCGATGAGGCTACTTAGCCCCGACAAAAGCGGATAGATCAGGATGTCCCTCAACCGCGCTCTAGCTGCACATGCCTTTGATTGACGAATACGCCGTAGGTGGCGAGAGCGATGGCGGCCAACGATAACCAGTGATGCAAGAGAATCGAGTGATGCCACACTGCGAAAGACGCAGGCGCATAGCTAACGGTTAACACCACGAGAGAAACATATCCTGGTACAGGTCGCAGGCGAAGGAGAATGATGGTGACGATTGCAAGAAGGCCGCAACCGATCCATGCCGCATGTACATACAAA
>NZ_JAPDPE010000131.1 GCF_026283955.1 Dyella silvatica
TTTGAGCTGGAATGCGTGCGTCACGGTGCGCGCTTTGATGTGCGTACCGGCGCGGTTACTTGCCCGCCGGCCTATGAGCCGATCGCCAGCTTTCCCATACGCGAAGAAGATGGCGCGATCTGGACCCGCGACGACCGCTGATCGGCAAGCCCGCGCCCTGCTCATGCAGCGGTGTGGCTAGAGCCGGTACACAAACGCCAGCGATGTCGTGAACTGATGAGAGGAGCCGTAGTGGCGCACGATCGGGCTTTCCGATGCGGCGCCCAGCAACTCCGAATAGTTGAGCCCCAGCACGATGCCGGTATGCAGGCTGGTCGGCATGAACGCGTCGTATTCAAGAGACATCTGCTGGCTGCCTGTGCTGGGTTCCCAGCTCTTTACATCAAGGCGGCGCGCCTGGCTTGGGGTGAGGCCAAAGAAGCGTCGCATGGCTTGTCCGTTCATGGCCTGCCATTGCCATTCCAGCGAATGCTGCAGGTAACCGATCGCTGGTAGTTCGTAGTCAGCGTAGATGTCGAGATAAGCGCCGCTATCTTGGGTGTCGTGGCTGAGCGTGCTGCCAAAGCTCAGTTTTGAAGTCGCCTGATATTCGACATAGCCGCCCGCCTGAAGCCGCGGCGAAATAGGGCGAATGACCCGGCGTAGTCGTTTGCTCAACTCGGATCGATCGCGGCCCCACAGGTAGTTGGCATAAAAGCCGCCATGCCATGGCGTGTCGTGGATCAGATCGACCCGGAGGCCATCCACTGTTGAAAGCGCGAAATGATCGGGCCATTCGATATCGACGTAAGGCACGGCCCGATAGCGGTAAGTGCGCGAGCCGATCCAGGTTGGGATGTGCTCGTATCCAGCACCGAGCATGACGGTGATCGTGTCTTTATCGTCCAGGTGCAGGCTTGGCGATTTTTTGCTTTCGGCGTTTTGCTCATCGGCGCGAAGCGCCGGCGCAGCGATGAGCGCCAACGCTGCGAACGAGGTGAGCCAGATAACCCGGGCAGCGCAGGTATCGGCGATACGACCAAACAACCCATGCATTAAGTAGTCGCCTTGCCGCCCTTGCTGGCATCTTTGCCGTTGAAGCGAACGAGGACGCGTTGACCGATACGCAAGCTGGCCGGTGGTGGTTGGTCGAACATCAAGACGCATTCAACCGTACGCGAGTTAGCTCGTACCAGCGGATCTTCTTCCAGCGCGCTGGTGCCGAAGACGGTGCCGATGCGCAGCACATGTGCCGTCAGTGGCGGTGCACCGCTGCCGCTGTCGTCGATGACTTCGGCGTGCATTCCCACCTGGACGGCACTGACGAAAGACTCGTTGAGTTCGGCGCGAACAATGCGCGGCAGGTTGGGCAGCAGGACAAACGCCGGGCCCGATTGCGGTGACACGGTGGCACCGGGCTGGATCGAGCGGCGGATGATTTCCGCGTCGACGGGGGCCATCAAGCTGCGTTGCGTCAGTTCATAGCGCGCCGCGGTGAGTTTGCGCGCGGCGCTGGCGGCGGTCGCACGGGTGTTGTCCAGTTCGCCTTGCAATTGCTGGGCTGCGGCACGGGCATCGTCGGCGCTCTGGCCGTCGGCCGCACCAGCGGCGGCGGCGGCGGCGATGCGTTGGGCGCGTTGCTCGGTGGCCTTCAAGCGGGTTTCCAGCAATGCCGCCTGAGCTTCCGCCTGCTTCTGTTCGGCTTCGGCCGAGCTGACGGCCAGTTGCGCGGACTCGGTGTCGAGCACGGCCAGCAGCTGTCCCTTATGAACCCGATCGCCCTCGTGGACCTTGATGTCGGCCACCACGCCGTCACGCGGCATGTTGAGTTTGAGCAGGCCGCCTTCGATGTCGATACGGCCGCGCGCAATCGCTGCATAAGCCGGTGTTGCCGTCTGCACGGCTGTCTGGGCGGCACCGTTGTGCGAACAGCCAGCCAGCAGCAGGCCGGCGATGGCCAGAACGATCGACGATTGAAGCAAACGCAAACTCATGTAGAGGGTTCCTGGGTGCCGGGGCCGGCAACGGTCGGCACGGATGTAGGGCGATGGTCGCTCAAAATGCGGCCATCTTCCATGGACAGTACGCGGTCGGCATGGCCGACCAGGCGTGGGTCATGGCTGACACAGAGCACGGTGGTGCCATGGTTGCGCGCAATGTGGTGAAGGATATCGATGATGATCTGGCCATTGGCCGCGTCGAGTGCGCTGGTCGGTTCGTCGGCAAACAGCAATTCGGGTCGTTTGGCTAGCGCGCGAGCAATCGCTACGCGCTGCTTTTCGCCGCCGGAGAGTTCTGACGGACGCAGACGCATACGTGGCCCCAGTCCGACTTCTTCCAGTGATTCGGTAGCGCGGCGACGAGCATCCGTTTTGGACAGGCCCAGGTAGCTCAGCGGAAGCTCGACTTGCTCCAGCGCGTTCAAAGCGGGAAACAGATTGAAGCCCTGGAATACGAAGCCGGTATGCAGCAGGCGGAAACGCTCCAAGGCACGGATATTGAGCAGGCTTAGATCCTGGCCGAGCGCGATCACGTGCCCTTGGTCGGCTCCTTGCAGGCCGCTGAGGATGGCAAGCAGGGTGCTCTTGCCGCAACCCGAGGGACCGGAAATCAAGGTCAGCTCGCTGGCACTCATATCCAGTGTGAGGTCGTGCAGTACGGTGCTTTGCACTCGACCGGAGACAAAGGATTTACTCACCCCCTTGGCTTGCAGCGACACCGATGTCGCGGAGGGGGGCGTCATGGGTAAGGGTTGGCTCGACATGGCCGCCAGGCCGGAGACCACGGCCAGAGCCATGACCAGTGAGAGGCAGACGATGGTGGCTGCCGGGCTTAGCGCGACCGGCACGCTGTAGGCACGTCCGAGCAGCATTAATAAGCCACCGATGACCGCGCTGCAGACCAATCCCAGCGCACCGACCCAGAATGCTTGCTCCATGACCACCTTGCGCAGAGCGCTCACGCCGACGCCGAGCGCGTTGAGGGTGGCGTATTCGCGGATTGAGCCGATCACCGCGGCAATCAAGGTCTGGCTAGTGATGACGGCGCCGACCAAGAACACGATGCCGGCCAGGAACAGCACACCTGCACCGGCGCCGGTATCGAACATCCAATACAGCTTGGAGCGACGGGCGAAATCGCGCGCTGTCCATACGTCGTAGCGATCGAAGTCGTTAGCGCCGCGCAGGCGGGCGGCAATCTCGTCGACCTGATCCGGATGACGCACTTTGGCGACGAAATAAGTCGTGCGGTCGGCATTGGCCGGGTCGGTGTCGAGCTGACGGGCCGTGGCCAGCGAAGCCACTACGTTCACGCCGCCCAGAGCACGCAAGCCGCGGCTGACCCCCACCACGCGTACACGATGACCGTTGATCGCCGCGGTATCGCCGACTTCGACCCCGAGGCTATCCAGGTCGGCGAGATCGACGATGACCGCATCGGGTTCGCTCAGCCGGGCGCGCAAGGCGGCGGGCAGGGCGAGCGAGAACATCATGCCGTCGGGACGCGGATCGATGCCGGAAACAAACACCGAGACACCACCGGTATCGCTGGGGCCGCGCCAGTCGGCATCGACCCATTGGAAGGGCTCGACGCGAGTGACTTCGGGGTCCATGAGCAAGCGCATTTCCACGCCGGAGCTGATCGGCCGGCCGAGGTTGACGCTTTGCGTGCCGGGATAACCCGTCCACAGATCGGCCGAGGAGCCGGTGATATAGACGCTGGCGCTGCCAAAAATACCGAGCACCAGCGCCGCTTGCAGTAGTTGCAGGAGGCCGGCAAAACCGACCGCCAGCACCGCCGGCAGAAAACGGCGCCATTCGTAGACCAGGGTTTTTCGAGCGAGCGCGACCATCAGTTCGTGCTCGGTTTGCTGGGAGGGGGCAGCGGGGCGCCACCGAGCGCCTTGTAAAGCGCGACATAAGCCAGGCTGCGGGCAGCCCGCGCGCCGACCAGGTCGAGCTCGGTGCGCTGGCCTTCGATCAGGTTGTCCTGCATCTCTAAGTTGCTGCTCAGCCCCAACTCGTTGCGTTTGCGCATGGCCGCCATGCTTTGCGCGGTCGCTTGGCTGACCTGTTGGGATGCCAGTTCGCGTAACCGCAGTTGTTCCAGGTTGCCCAAGGCGGTCTCGGCTTCAGCCACGCCTTGCAACACGGCTTGCCGGTAGGCGAGCACCGCGGCACGCAGTTCGTGGTCTTTGGCGTGTGCGGTGGCGATGCGCTGGCCCCAATCGAACAGTGGGATATCGATGACCGGGCCGAGCGAGTAAATGCCTTCGCCGGTGCGGACACGGTGAGTGCTCGCGGTATTGATCGAATACTGCAGCGAGGCGCCGATACCAATATGTCCGTACATATCGGAGCGGCTCAGGCCAAGTTGGCCCGCGGCACGCAGCACTTCGGCCTCGGCGCTGGCAATCTCCGGCCGGGTGCGCAACATGTCGGCGGGCGCGCTGGTGAGTTGCCATGCGCCGAGCTGCGGTTGCGGGCCAGGCTGCAGCCATTGCGGATCGGGTTCACTCTGGCCGACCAGAACCGCCAGTTGCTGCGCGCTGCTGTTGATGGCTTGCGCCGGTTCGGCCAGAGCTGCCTCGGCACGGGCCAGCTCGGCTTGTGCCCTGGCGACCTCCAGCGGCGGCGCCAGCTTCAACTGCTCGCGTACTTGCAGTAATCGCAATTTTTCACGCTGGGCATCGCGGATGGCGGAGAGTGCATGAGCCTGTTGCTGGGCCGAGCGCAGCTCGATCCAGCGCCGGCTGACTTCGGCCACCAGCGAAACTTCGGCACCGCGCAAAGCGGCTTGCGCGCCATTGAGCTGACCCTGCGAGACTCGACGGGCGCTTTGCCAGGCGCCAAACAGCGGCAATTCCCATTGCGCGTCATAGCCGAACACAAAGTATGAGGCGCTGGTGTCGGGGTTGATCACGTCATTGGTCCGGGCACGCAGGCTCGGCAGGTAAGCGTCGCGGGCATGCCGGTTCAGTCCGCGGGCCATCATCAGGCGCTCGGCGGCTTGTTCTACATCCAGGTTGTCTTTCAGCGCGCGGGCGATCAAGGCGTCCAGCTCGGGATCGCCCAGTGCCTGCCACCAACCGCGCAGGTCGGCCTGTGCGGCGGTTGCTACCCCTTCAGCAGGGGCGTTGCGCCATGCGCCGGGCAGTGGTGGCTTAAGCTCCGGCAATGGCGCTACCGCGCAACCGCCGAGCACGCTCAAGCTCAGCGCCAACAGCAGGGCGACGCGGGTGTTCGAATATCGCCCAATCTTGGCGACCGTCGAAGACAGTGAGTTGGGAAGCAGGGACACGAAACTCCCGAAAACGGCTAAGCAGTGGCAGGTACGGCGGTTATCAGACCCCATCGACTGTTACGCGTTCATCCTGAACCGGCTGGCCGGATAAGGGCGGCCGGGCACAGGTGTGTAACAGGCCTTCTCGATGAAGTGTGACGAGCAGTACCAGTTCAATAAGATGCGTAAAGCATACCTTGAGGCGCCTTAGATGGGGCTTTGTCAGGGGATAGATCTTTCTCCATCTCCTGATTTCTGTTCACTTTGGTTGGGGCTGGGCCTTCTCTCGGATGCCCTCTATAGACGTTTCTCGCTTCCGAAAATGAAATGAACATGGATGAAAGGGCAGGGGGCTGGGAAATCATCACATCGGCTTAAGAAAGGAACTCGAAAGGCGGTCGCTCCCAATATGCGCCATCCCTAAATCGGAGTGGCATGCGTGACCGCATGGAAAATCCTTTGCGACTTTGACGGTACGATCTCTGTCGAGGACGTCATTGACTCATTGCTCGACCGTTTCGGCCGTCCCGGCTGGGAAGCGCTGGAGCAAGATTGGCGTGCCGGTCGTATCGGCTCGCGCGAATGCATGACCGGGCAGGTCGACCTGCTCGATATGACCCGTGAAGCGCTGGACAAACACCTCGCCGGGCTGTGGATCGATCACGCGTTCCCGGCGTTTGTCGCCAAGGCACGCGAGTTGAACACGCCTATCCGCGTCGTCAGCGACGGCCTGGATTACGCCATTCACAAGATTCTCGGCCGTTATGGCCTGGACGATCTGCCGTTGGCTGCCAATCATCTGGCGCCGGCACAGCCGCCGCGTCAGTGGCAGCTCACCTCGCCTTTCCAGGCTGAGGGTTGCCGTAGCGGTACCTGCAAGTGCGCTTGCGTCGAGCAGGCTCGCAAGACCGGCGCCAAGACGGTGCTGATTGGCGATGGTGCTTCGGATTTCTGTGCGGCTGACCGTGTCGACTTTGTCTTTGCCAAGCATCGCTTGATCGAACATTGCCGTGCTGCCGGTATTCCTTATGTGCCGATTACCGGCTTCGAGGATGCGCTGGAGCTGTTGCCGCGATTGCTCGACGGTAGCTTGCTGGCCGAGCATGCCCGCGCCGAGCCGCTGGTTGCTGCGCTCTAAACCTGTATTTCTAACCGTTCGGGTGAATTGCCCGAACGGTTTTATCACCCTCATCCCCGACCGAGTCCGGACATCATCCTGATGAATGCTTACGACAAGAACGCCGCTGGCGTGATTCCTGATGCGCAATTGCTGGCCGACGAAGCCCAGTACAGCTCGTTCGGCGATACCGTGCATTATGTCGATCCGCCGAAAATCTTCCGCCATGGCGAAGGCAGCTACATGTACGACACGGCCGGCGTGCCGTTTCTCGATTTGCAGATGTGGTACTCCGCGGTCAACTTCGGCTACGGCAACAAGCGGCTCAATGACACGCTGAAGCGCCAGATCGACCTGCTGCCGCAGGTGGCTAGCCAGTACCTGCACCAGACCCGCATCGAGCTGGCCAAGACCATTGCAGTCGACGCGCATCAGAAGTTCGGCCTGAAGGGCCGCGTGCACTTCAACGTCGGCGGCGCGCAGGCGGTGGAAGACTCGCTCAAGCTGGTGCGTAACTACAGCAACGGCAAGAGCCTGATGTTCGCTTTCGAGGGTGGTTACCACGGCCGTACGCTGGGTGCCTCGTCGATTACTTCGAGCTACCGTTACCGTCGTCGCTTCGGCCATTTCGGCGAGCGCGCGATGTTCATCCCGTTTCCGTATCCGTTCCGTCGCCCGAAGGGCATGACCCCGGAAGAGTATTCCGACGCGTGCGTGCGCCAGTTCGAGCGCTTGTTCGAGACCGAATACAACGGCGTGTGGGATCCCAAGGTCAAGCAGGCCGAATACGCTGCGTTCTATGTCGAACCGATCCAGGGCACCGGTGGCTATGTGATCCCGCCGCGCAATTTCTTCAAGGATCTGAAGAAGGTGCTCGACAAGTACGGCATCCTGATGGTCGTCGATGAGATCCAGATGGGTTTCTGGCGTACCGGCAAGCTGTGGTCGATCGAGCACTTTGGCGTAACCCCGGACGTAGTCGTGTTCGGCAAGGCCCTGACCAATGGTTTGAATCCGTTGTCCGGCCTGTGGGCTCGCGAAGAGTTGATCAACCCGACCATCTTCCCGCCGGGCTCCACCCACTCGACCTTCAACTCCAACCCGCTGGGTACCTCGCTGGGTCTGGAAGTGATCAAGATGGGTTATGAGCTGAACTACGAGAAGACGGTGGCCGAGAAGGGCGCGCACTTCCTCGATGCGCTGAAAGATCTGCAGAAGCGTCACAAGGAAATCGGCGACGTCGACGGCCTGGGTCTGGCACTGCGTGCCGAGATCTGCACCGACGACGGCTTCACTCCGAACAAGGCCCTGCTGGACAAGATGGTCGACATCGGCCTGGCCGGCGACCTGGTGCACAACGGCAAGCCGATCGGCCTCGTGCTCGACGTCGGCGGCTGGTACAAGAATGTGATTACCTTTGCTCCGTCGCTGGACATCAGCCACGAAGAGATCGACCTGGCGATTTCGCTGCTCGATCAGCTGCTGACCAAGGCCAAGAAAGCCATGTAAGCATCCATCGCCGCGAATGCCAGAGCGTTCGCGGCGATGCCCACTTTTAGCGTCAACGTTTCCCATGCAGGGGGACTGACCACGGCGATGCCTCATGCGTCGCCGTTTTTTTGGCCTGAATTTACCGGCCAGATGTTATGCGTCCGAAGCTGTCGGCCAATATTATCGATGTGAAGTTAAGCGCTGGTGCTTAACGCTCTTTGTGCAGCGCCGTATTTCCCGGCACTGGATTCAGTCCTTGCTGGTTCGTGCCGGCGGAAACAGTACCTCTACGCGCAAGCCGCCTTCACTACCCGACAGATAATGCACTTTGGCGTGATGCCGTTCGGCGATGCGCTGCACGATAGCCAGGCCCAGGCCAGTGCCTTCCTCATGGCAGCCCGGGACGCGAAAGAAGCGTTCACCCAGGCGGGCGAGGAAGGCTGCGGGCACGCCTGGGCCGTTGTCCTCGATGCTCAGGCAAACGTCGCGGGTTTCTTCAAGGTATATCGCCACCGTCACGATGCTGTTGCGGCCGGCGTAGCGCAGGCTGTTGTCGATCAGGTTGTCGAGCAACTCTTGCAGTGTCGTGCGGTCGCCATCGATCCAGACCGGGTCGGTCGGGCCGTCATAGCCAAGGTCGACGCCTGCGGCGATGGCCTCGTGTATGCGCAGGCTCAGCAACTCGGGAATGAGCCGGCTCAAGTCGATCAGCGTATGCACGCCGGCCTCGTGTTCGGGTGATTGCGCCCGAGTCAGCGCCAATAGTTGTGTCGATGTGCGGCTGGCGCGGTTGGTCAGTCGCTGGATGTGGTCGAGCGCGTCGTTGACCGTGGCAGGGCTGGGATCGGCCTGGGCACGCTCGACATGTACACGCAACCCGGCCAACGGCGTGCGCAGTTGGTGGGCGGCATCGGCGATAAAACGTTCTTGCAACGCCAGCATGCCGCGCAAGCGCGCGAACAGGCCGTCGATGGTGCGTGTCAACGGCAGTATTTCGACCGGCACATCGGCATCGCCGATAGGGGCGAGGTCGTGCTCGCGCGCAGCCAGCCTTGCGGTGAGCGGATCAAGCGCGCGCAAGCCGATGCGTACGCCATACCAGACCAGGGCGAACACCGCGGCGATTAACAGCGCTTGCGCGGGAATACTTAGCAACAGTATTTCGCGCGCACGCTGATGACGGTCGCGCAAGGTCTCGGCGATGGTTAGGGTAAGCGTGTCGCTCGGATCGGACTCGCTTGGGACGCTGACGCTGGCAGCGCGCAATTTTCGATGTTTGAACGCGGTGCTGAATAAGCTGGGCTCGTCGTTGCCAATACTCGCTCCGGCAGGTGGTTGCAGTAGCGGGTTGCCTGCCAGCACACCGTTTTTCTGACTGTTGACGCTGTAATAGTTGTGCCCCTCCGACGCGTAGTCGAGCACGAAGCGGGCTTTTTCCGAAATCTGCCCTTGCGCATCTTCTTTGCTCAGCATTTGCGCCATGCCCACTACCGTGTCGGCAAGATCGCGGTCGTGCACATGGTTGGAATAAATCAGCGCGCCGCTATAGGTGATGAGGCTTTCTATCATCAACATCAGCATCAGGGGGATCAGCAAAAACGCCAGTAGCCGGCGGCGCAGACTTTGCCGGCCATCGGGCGTCAATATGCGGTAAAGCCAAGGTTGAGGCGCTGCTTGCTGCATGGATGCCTCGGCGTCGCTCATGCCTGGCCGTCCTGGCTTTCCTGCGCTTTGGCGTCGCCGTCCTTGAACTCTTCCAGTAGATAACCGAGGCCACGGATGGTGCGCACCTGGGTCCCGGAGTCGGTCAATTTGCGGCGCAGCCGATAGATCGCGATATCCAGGCCATTGTCGGTGAGCTCCTCGTCCCAGCTGCACAGCGCTTCGATCAATTGCGCGCGGCTGGTAACCCGATCGGGACGCGCCGCCAGGGCTTCGAGCAAACCAAATTCGCGCGCGGTGAGTTCCAGCGGCGTTTCGCCGACCCATGCGCGATGACCGGGCAGGTCCAGTCGAAGTTTGCCAATCACCAGCTCCGGTGCGCCTTGCGCGGTGTAGCGGCGCAGCAGGGCGCGCACGCGCGCTTCGAATTCGGCCAGCGCAAACGGTTTGACCAGATAATCATCGGCGCCGAGGTCGAGTACGCGAACGCGTTCGCGCAGGCCTTCGCGGGCCGTCACCACGAGCACAGGCAAGCCGCTGCCGCGTTTGCGCAAGCGCTGTAGCACCTCGCTGCCATCGAGGGCTGGCAGGCCCAGGTCGAGTATCAATAAGTCATAAGGGGTGTCACGCAGAGCTGCGTCGGCGCGAGCGCCATCAGCCACGTGATCGACCGCATGGCCACCTTGGCGCAGCGAAGCGCTGACGCCAGCGGCGATGGCGGGATCATCTTCGGCAATCAAGATGCGCACGGCGATTTCCGGAGGAGTGAGGGGATAAAGACGCGGGTGGGCGCGTAACATATTGCGCCAATATTGCGAGTGATTCTCATTTGTGACAACATGCAGAGCTAACGTCCAGAGGATGCACGGTGAGCAGCTTACTGCTCGGCGCCATGAGTCGGAAATTCGACGGCTGCCGGGTGGGCTGCTCATCGCGTGGTGGGCGTGCAACGTAGGCCTTTCACTCAACGCCGCATAGGCATCACCACCGAGGCAAAAGTTGCAGCTGCATCAGCAAACCCCGTCGCCGAATCGCTCGTTCTGGCTTAAACAGTTGCATCAGTGGCACTGGATCAGCTCGGCACTGTGCCTGATCGGCATGCTGCTGTTCGCGGCAACCGGAATCACCCTCAACCACGCCGGGCAGATAGAGGCAAAGCCGCAAACCGAGCATCGCCAGGCGACCTTGCCCGCACCTTTATTGCATGCGCTGGCCGGCAGCACAGAGCATAAGGGCGAGCCGCTGCCAGTCACGGTGGCAGACTGGGTCAGCCGTACGCTGGGTGTTTCTATCGATGGCCGCAAAGGCGATTGGTCGATCGATGAAATCTATCTCTCATGGCCACGGCCCGGCGGCGATGCGTGGCTTAGCATCGATCGTGAAACCGGACGGGTCGAATACGAACGTACCGAACGCGGTTGGATTTCCTACCTCAATGACTTGCACAAAGGCCGTAATGCAGGCCCGGTATGGGGTTGGTTTATCGACGTCTTTGCCCTGGCCTGCGTGGTCTTTTCGGTGACCGGCTTACTGCTTTTGAAAATGCATGCCGCCAAGCGCGGTGCGACCTGGCCCCTGGTCGCCTTTGGCTTGGTATTGCCGCTGCTGCTGGCACTTATTTTTATTCACTGAGAGGAGCATTCATGCGCCGTCCGAAGTTTTCCAGCTTGCTGTTCTCGATGCCTGCCCTGTGGCTTGCTGCACCCGCTGCGGCAGCGGACCTCAACGTCACGGTACAGATTCCGCAGCTCAACGTCGCCGAATATCACCGGCCCTATACGGCGGTGTGGATTGAGCGCGAGGACCACAGCGTCGCTGCGCAATTGGCCGTGTGGTATGCGCAAAAGCAGAGCAAGGAAGGCGCTGGTACGAAATGGTTGCCCGATCTGCGGCAGTGGTGGCGCCGTGGCGGCCGCGATCTCGCTTTGCCGGTCGATGCTGTTTCCGGCGCGACGCGTCCTGCCGGGCCGCAGCAGCTGAAATTCCAAAGCGGCAAGGCGCCGCTGAATAACTTGCCCGCGGGCAAGTACGAGCTGGTGGTGGAGGCGGCACGCGAGGTCGGTGGGCGCGAGGTCGTGCGCGTGCCATTCGTGTGGCCGGCGACGTCGGCGCAAAGCCTGGCCGCGCAAGGCCAGAGCGAGTTGGGCGCCGTCAAACTCGAACTAGCCCCTTGATGTCTTCCTCGCCCATACCTGCTTATTTTCTGGAGTTCGACATGTTGAAGCGTTCGTTGAAATGGACGGCCTTGGCTTTGAGCCTGACCCTGCCGTTGGCGGCACACGCGCACAAGATGTGGTTGCTGCCGTCGGCAACCAATGTGTCCGGTGTCGATCCCTGGGTGACGGTGGACGCTGCTGTATCCAACGATTTGTTCTATCCCGAGCACGTGCCGGTGGCGCTGGACCAACTGGTGATCACTGCGCCGGACGGCCAGGCGGCTAAGGCCGAAAATACGCTGACCGGCAAATACCGCAGCGTATTCGACCTGCATCTGACCCAGCCGGGTACCTACAAGCTGGCCATCGTCAGTCAGGGTGTGTTTGCCAATTACGAACTGAATGGCGAAAAGAAGCGTTGGCGCGGCGAGGCGGTGAATCTAGGCAAGGAGATACCCGCCGGTGCAAAAAATGTCGAAGTAAGCGAGGCGAATAATCGCGTCGAGACGTTTGTCAGCAACGGCAAGCCGAACGATGTGGCACTGAAGCCCAGTGGCAAAGGACTGGAGCTGGTGCCAGTCACCCAGTTCACCGATCTGGTGGCCGGTGAGGCGGCAACGTTTCAGTTGTTGCTCGATGGCCAGCCAGCGGCGGGCCTGAAAATCACCGCCATTCCCGGCAGTACGCGTTATCGCAATGCGCCTGAGGAAATCGACAGCAGCACGGACAAGAGCGGCAAATTCAGCCTGACCTGGCCGCACGCCGGCATGTATTGGATCAATGCCAGCACCCAAGACGGCAAGACCGAGTTCAAGCAAGCCAGGCAGCGTCGCTTGTCGTACACAGCCACCTTGGAAGTGTTGCCGCAGTGATGGCGAATGTGCACGTTTTCAGCGGTGATTTTTTAATCCTTGCAGTGAAGCTGCTGCCTGGCATGGCGATGGTATGTGCGTTGCTCTTGCCGCAGCGTAGACGGCTATCGCTCATTTCGGCTTTCGCGCAGCAAGGGTGAGAGGGAATGGCTTTGTCATGCGCACTGCAATACCTGCATGGCCTGACCATGGGTACCACGTGGTCGGTTCGGGTGGTGGCACCGTCCAGCTGGTCGGTCGATGCTCTGCAGCGCGGTATCCAGGCACAGCTCGACACAGTCGACGGGCAGATGAGCACCTACAAGCCGGACTCTGCGTTGTCGATTTTCAATGCGGCAGCGACGGGCTGGCATCCGCTTCCGGCGGCGTTTTTCGAGGTGCTGAGTCACGCCATGTGGCTGGCGCGCGATAGCGGCGGCGCCTACGACCCCAGCGTGGGGCCATGGGTGAATCTGTGGGGCTTCGGCCCAACTGAGGCGATAGGCGAACCACCCACCGCGGCGGCACTTGCCGAAGCACAACAGCGGATCGGTTGGTGGAAGATCAAACTCGATCCGGCCACCCGACAGGCTTTTCAGCCTGGTGGCATGCAGCTGGACCTGTCATCCATCGCCAAGGGTTATGGCGTCGATCAAGTGGGGCGTTGGCTGGACGACCTCGGCGCGACGGCGTGGCTGGTCGAAGTGGGTGGTGAATTGAAAGCTCACGGCATGAAGCCGGATGGCACGCCGTGGCGCATTGGTATCGAGCGGCCGGATGCGCCAAGCGGCGCGCTGGAACGTGCCGATCAACTGAAATGCGTGCTCACCTTGACCGGTCGCGCGATGGCGACCTCAGGTGACTATCGGCGCAGCTACCAAGGCGATGCCGGCCAGGTGTATTCGCACCATATCGATCCTCGCAGCGGGCAGCCGGTGCCGCATGAAGTGGCCTCGGTCAGCGTACTGGCCGATGAAGCCATGCAAGCCGATCCCCTCGGCACCACGATGATCATCCTGGGCCCGGAGCAGGGCCTGGCCTATGCGCGCGAGCGTGGGCTGGCCGTGTTGTTTATCGTGCGCGGCAAACATGGCCTGGAAGAGCGCATGTCACCGGCTTTTGCCGCGGCATTGAACGCATGACGCCGCGGTTGGGCTCTGCTCCGGCGCGGGCGGCGCTGGGCAACGTCATCTTGATCGCCTTGCTGATCGTGCTGGCTGGCTGGCTGTTTTCCCTGCATGCCGGTGACTGGCAATGGCGTGATCCCGGGTTGCAACGCTGGCTGGGCGTGGCGGTGACCCTGGGGCTGTGGCTTGGCTTTACTGCATGGCTGGGCTGGCGCCGACGGCGCGTTGGGGCGGCGCATACGATATCTACACAGACGCAAGGCGCATCGATCCTGATCGTATACGCCAGCCAGACCGGCACCGCCGAGCAGTTGGCAAAACAAACCGCGCAAAGCCTGCAAACGGCATCGACGCCAGTGCAGCTGATGGATATGCAGCAGCTTGATATGCAGACACTGCGCGCAGCGGGCCGTGTGCTGTTTGTGGTCAGCACCACCGGTGAGGGTGACGCCCCGGACAGCGCCGCAAGATTCACCCGGCTGTGCATGCAAGAGACCACCGATCTTGCCGGCCTGCCATACGGTTTGCTGGCCTTGGGCGATAGCGACTACGACGACTTCTGCGGTTTCGGCCGGCAACTGCAGCACTGGCTACAACGTTGCGCCGCGCAGCCGCTGTTCGATCCGGTCGAAGTGGATAACGGCGATCCGGCCGCGCTGCGGCATTGGCATCATCATCTGGCCTTGCTCAGTGGTGCCAGCGAGATGCCCGACTGGCAGCGGCCGCCGTATCAGCGCTGGCAATTGCTAGAGCGCCGGCGATTGAACCCCGGCAGTGTGGGCGGCCCATGCTTTCATCTGGCCTTGAAGCCGTTGGACGGTGCGCCGCTGTCGGGCGACTACGCTTGGCAGGCTGGCGATCTGGTCGAGATCGGGCCGCGACACGCGACAGCGCAGGTGGCGACGTGGCTGTCACAGGCCGGATTCGACGGCGACGTCAGCAGCACCATGGATGGCGTATCGACGCGCCTGGCCGAGCTGTTGGCTGGCAGCCATTTGCCGGCGCCCGCTGAAACACGCGGCAAGGCGATCGCGCATTGGGCTGCCAGTTTGCAGGCGCTGCCGCATCGCGAATATTCGATCGCCTCGATGCCAGCCGATGGCGCATTGCATTTATTA
>NZ_JAPDPE010000132.1 GCF_026283955.1 Dyella silvatica
CTTCGGGGCCCCTGTGCGTCGGTGAGGGCTGGACGAGAAGGCCCGCAGGGGCATGGGCAGGGACGCCCATGCCTTTTCGCCAGGGCAGGAGCCCTGTCGAAAAGCCCGGCCAGCCCTCACGCACCCGCAGGGCGACAAGCGGGGTTGGCCTTTCTTTGGGTTACTTTTCTTTGGCCACGCAAAGAAAAGTGACTCGGACTCCGGCAGGAGGACGAAACACGCCGAAGGCGGCCCACTAGCCACCACCTCACACAAAAACGCAGAACCCCGCGCAACGCCCCTACCCCAAAGACAGAAGAAATGCGCAGGCCCAAAGAGCAAATTTCCGCGCCCGCAATCACACTGCAACCATTCCGCCATCCCACGGTGACCTAACAGGACCAAGCTGGCGTCCCGGACAACCACCGGGAGTACACGCCATGGCGACCTTTCAATGCCGTAGCGCTTTCATCTCCGACGTGCACCTGGGTACGCCCGACTGCAAAGCCGGTTATCTGCTCGATTTCCTGCGCCAGTTGCGTTGCGAGAAGCTTTATCTGGTTGGCGACATCATCGACATGGAGGCCCTGGCCCACCGTACCTGGTGGCACCCTGACCATGGCGCCGTGCTGGCAGAAGTGCTGGATATGGCCCGCCGCGGGGTCGATGTCATCTATATCCCCGGCAACCACGATGCCCCGCTGCGTGGCCTGGCCGGGCAGTCGTTCGGCGGGGTGAGGATCGAGCTGGATGCGGTCCATGAAGGGGCCGATGGCCGCCGTTATCACGTCAGCCACGGCGACGAGTTCGATCCGGAGCAAGTCGGCCGCACCTGGATCCTGCAATTAGGCGAGGTCATGCACCGGTTCATCTGCTGGACCAACCGCCGCGTCCATGCCATGCGCAAACGGCTTGAGCTGCCCTATTTACCGCTATCCATCATCGTGAAATCGCATATCGGCAAGGCGCTCGCCTATATCCGCGCCTATGAGCAGCGGGTCGCCGACGATGCGCGCGAACGCGGCTTCGACGGGCATATCTGCGGACATATCCACTTCGGCCACGTAATGGAAATAGACGGCGTGCTCTATCTCAACGACGGTGATTGGGTCGAACACTGCACCGCGCTGATCGAGGACGCCACCGGGGCGATGGAGCTACTGCACTGGAGCGAACAGCGCGCGGCGCTGGGCCGCGCCAGCCGGGAACTGGTCTTGCCTTCACCCGCGGCAGCGCTGGCGCTGGCGCCGCTGGCCAGGCGCCGGCGTGACCTGGCCCAATTGCGCCCGGCGGCCTGAGATATCGCGAAAGGGTCAACGGACGGCAAGCAGCAGTTGGGCATGGATAACAGCGGCGCCCCTTGAAGCCCGGGGCGATGGCGGCATATCGGCGTATCATTGAATCCCTTTGCCGGAAGCCCCTCCCCATGTCCCTTGACAGCGCCACCCGCGAACGCATCGAAACCTTGCTCAAGCAGCACCGCGTGGTGTTGTTCATGAAGGGCAACCGCCAACAGCCGATGTGCGGCTTCTCTGCCGCGGCCACTAACACCTTGAACGAGCTACTGCCGGAGTACCACACGGTCAACGTGCTGGAAGACCCAGAGATTCGCGAAGGCATCAAAGCCTACGGCGACTGGCCGACGATTCCCCAGCTGTATGTGGAGGGTGAGTTGGTCGGCGGCGCCGACATTATTCGTCAGATGTATACCAGCGGCGAGCTGCATCAGTTGTTTGGCGCGGCCGCCCCGGACCGCACGCCGCCGCAGATCACCATCACCGACAAGGCCGCCGACGTGATTCGCCAAGGCACCGGCAATGCGCAGGGCGTGGTGCTGCACCTGGAAATCGGCCCGGATCACAGCGCCGGTTTTCAGCTCGCTCCAGCAGGCGATCACGACATCGTGGTGACCTCCAACGGTATCGAAGTACATTTTGATCCCGGCAGCGCACAGCGTGCCAAGGGCATTGTGATCGACTGGGTATCTACCGTGCAGGGCGAAGGCCTGAGCCTGAAATTCCCGGGCGCCCAGGAGATCGCATCGCTGACCGTGCACGAGCTGCAGGCCCGTCTTGCCGCCGGCAGCATTACCCTGATCGATGTCCGCCCTGCCCATGGCCTCGCCCAGGCGGCACCGCTGGCACAGGCGCGGGTGTTGGAAACAGAAGGCTATGACGCCCTCGCCGCCCTGCCCAAGGACACCCCGATCGCCTTTATCTGCCACCACGGCATTTCCAGCCAGGGGGTTGCCGAGCGCTTCGCCGCGCACGGCTTCAGCAAGGTGCACAACGTCGAGGGCGGCATGGATGCATGGGCGCGCGAGATCGACACATCGGTACCGCGCTACTGACTCGACAATTACCACGCCTGACGAAGAGCCCGCCTTGTGCGGGCTTTTTTTGGGCCGCTGAAGCTATCTAGGAGTTTTTCCTAGATAACCTGCAATTAATTACGCTTTAGAAACTTGATTACAATAGAAACCATAATAATTGCGCTTTAATCGCAATTAATTTCGCATCCTTCGGTTATTGGCGTGGTGAACTCGACATATTCATCCAAATAGGTCGGCGGTCCTGAATATTTTCTTGATCTTTCACGCTAAGTTTTTACGAAATGTCACCGTCGGGATAACCATTGCATAACGTTTGTCAAGGGCGTAACGTCATCGGCGTACACGGTTTCATACGCCTATAGGCCATTAATCGTGTGCAGGGGAGCAACACTCATTAACCGGTCTGGCCATTGCCCTGGCGTTGCCAAGGTGATGCGGAGCAGCTCGGCCTGTAAATAAAAATTCGGTTTTATCGGCTGTTTCTCGGGGAAGCGCGGCACGCCTGTGCCCAACGCTTATTTAGGAGGGTGAGTTAATGAAGTTTCAAAATCATTTGATGGTGCCGAAGCACCGTACCATCGCATTTGCGGTTGCCCTCGCACTTAGCTTGGGGCACGGCTCGGCATTGGCACAAAGCAACGCCAACGGCGTGATTTTCGGTCAGGCCGAACCAGGGGATACCGTTCGTGTCGAAAGTACCGGCACCGGCCAGAAACGCGACCTGACGGTCGATTCCAACGGCCGCTATCGCGCCTCGTCGTTGCCGATCGGCACCTACAAAGTAAGCCTGATCAAGAATGGCGCCGTCGTCAGCACCCGGGACAATGTGCAGACCCAGATCAGCCAAGGCACGGATGTATCGTTCGTCGCCAGCGGAGCCGCAGCCAGTGAAGCGGGCGCGAAAAACCTCAGCGCCGTGCAAGTCGTCGGCAATGTGCTGCCAGCCATCGACGTGTCATCGGTCGACTCGCGCACGGTGATCAACGCCGATCAACTCTCCAAACTGCCGATTGCGCGCACCTCCATCAGCTCGGTGGCCCTGCTCGCGCCAGGCACGGTTCCGGCCGCGCGCGGTTATGGCAACGCCTTGTCGTTCGGCGGCTCTTCCGCTTCAGAGAACTCGTACTACATCAACGGTTTCTCGGTAACCAATCCACTGACCGGCGTGAGTTCGCGCCAGCTGCCCTATGACGCGATTGACCAGGAGCAGGTGCTCATCGGTGGCTATGGCGCCGAATACGGTCGCTCGACCGGCGGCGTGATCAACGTGGTGAGCAAACGAGGCACCAATACCTGGATGGGCGATGTGCAGATGTTCTGGTCGCCCAGCGACCTGGCGCAACAGCCGCGCAACGTCTACCGCCGCAACGGCACGCTGTACCAGAACGGCAACGGCTTCGCCGGCCGGGATAACCAGGAACTGCAGTACTCAGGCTCGATCGGCGGCCCGCTGATCAAGGACAAACTGTTCTTCTTCGGTGCTGCCGACGCGATCCGCTCGACCGACCAGGCCTATACCCCCTCGGCCGGCGCCCCGCCGACAAACTCGGTCCAGAACGACGTCAACAAGATCAGCCGCTGGTTGGTCAAGCTCGACTGGAACATCACCGACAACCACATCATCGAATTCACCGGTATCGGTGACGACGAAAATACCAACTCGCAGATCTACGGCTACAACTACGCCACCCAGCAGAACACCGGCTATCTCGGTCATCAGTACACCAAGAATTACAACGGCACCCAGACCAATGGCACCCCGGGCGGCAATGTCTATATCGGCCACTACACCGGCTACATCACCGACGACCTGACCATCAACGCCATGTACGGCAAGAGCAATTCCGACCATGTCCAGACCATCAGCGGCCTGGGCGGTGCGGCGTGCCCGTCGATTGCCGACAACCGTGCCATTGCCGCGACCAACCCGGCACCCAGTTGCCAGTTCGGCAACGCGACGACGCTGATGCCCGGCTCGAAAGACAGCACCTCCGGCTGGAGCTTCAACATCGAGTATCGCCTTGGGGCACATGATCTTCGTGCCGGTATGGACAACTACAACCTGCGCGCCACCTGGGGCAGTGGCCCGGTCGACGGCACCCAATACCGCTATTGGGATCTGGGCAATGGCAGCGCCATCACCAACCGTCTGGCCAACCTCGGCCTGAGCCCAAGCCTGTACAACCCGGCCGATTTCGCCAACGGCTACTACGTCGAATCGACCGGCTTGAGCACGGGCACCTCAGCACGCACGGCGCAGCGCTCGGAGTTCATCGAAGACAATTGGCAGATCAGCGATCGCTGGCATGCCTACCTTGGCCTGCGTAACGAGCAGTTCACCAACTACAACGGCGTAGGCCAGGCCTATGCCAAAGAACGCAACCAGCTCGATCCGCGTATCGGCGTGAGCTGGGACGTCTACGGCGATAGCAGTCTGAAAATCTACGGCAATGCCGGCCGCTATCACCTGGGCCTGCCTACCAGCGTCGCGGTCCGCGGCGCCGGCCCGTCAAGCTTCCCGTCGACCTTCTACAGCTTCACCAGCATCGATCCCACCACGGGTATTCCGCAGGGCCTGAGCATCGGCAAACCGTATTCCCAGACCTTCTACAACAATGGCGCCAACGGCACCCCGCCAGATGCCAAGACGGTCTCGATCCAGAACTTGAAGACCTATTTCCAGGACGAATACATCCTCGGCTTCGACAAACAGCTGCCGAACAACTGGACCGTAGGCGCCAAGGCGATGTTCCGCGTGCTGCGCAATCTGATCGACGACACTTGCGACCCGCGTCCCCTGCAAGCCTGGGGCGATGCGAACGGCCTGCACAGCCAGGTACTGGCCGGCATCAACGCCAGCACCGGCTGCTGGCTGTTCAACCCGGGCAACCACGCCACCTTCCTGCTCTCGCCATCACCGGGGCAATACCTCAGTGTTCCGCTCAATGCGGCGAACCACATGCGAAGCGCCGCTACTACATGCTGGACATGTACGCCGAACACCAGTTCAGCGATAAGTGGTACGGCAAGGTCGAGTACACCTTCTCGCGCAGCTACGGCAACTCAGAAGGCCAGCTCGACTCGGACATCGTGCAGGCCGACGTGTCGACCACGGAAAGCTGGGACTTCCCGCAGATCATGGAGAACACCAACGGCCCGCTGGCGAACGACCAGACCCACCAGTTGCGCATCCTCGGTACCTATCAGCCAACGCCGGAATGGCGTCTGTCCACGGTAACCCGCATCGCTTCGGGCACGCCGATCAGCTGTATCGGCCAACGTCCGCTGGGCGATCCGTTTAGCTACGGCGCAGCCTATTTCTGGTGCGGTGGCCAACCCGCGCCACGTGGCTCATACGGCCGTAACCCGTGGACCTACACGTTCAACGTAAGTGCCGCCTGGCAGCCGGCCTTCTTCAATCACAAGGTCACCTTCTCGGCCGATGTCTTCAACCTGCTTGGCAAGCAACGCGTAACCCAGGTGTTCGAGACCTGCGAGAACGCCTCCGGCGTGCAGAGCATCAACTGCTTCCGGCCACGTTCGTTCCAGGACCCGCGTTATGTCCGCCTTGGCGCGCGTTACGACTTCAGCCTTTAAGACTTCAAGCGTTAGCTAAAACCACAGTGCGGCCGTCCGGGAGGGACGGACCGCACGGCAAAAGGATCCTGCAAGGATCTCCCCAGCCCTTGGCTGCCGCCAACCCGGCAGCCTTTTTCTTTACCGCCGGCGCAAGCCCACCGCAGGCTCTCGCTCATCAACCGCCCTTGCGCGGAACGCTGGTAAACCTCCAGCCCCTTTGCCCAGAAAGGCGGCCAGCGCGCATCAGCCGCTATCATGTGCCGATGAATACTCCTACTGATGCCGTTCCCACCGCCCTTCCCGTCATTCGACTGAAATCCGATCGCCCCCCGGGTCACCCCTGGGTCTGGTCCGCGCAGGTCTACAAACCCGAGATCCGGCTGCCGCCCGGCAGCGTCGTCGATGTACTGGATGCGAAAGACCGCTTCGTCGGTCGCGCTTTCTGGAACGGTCATACGCATGCTGACCGGCAACCCCGATGAAGCCATCGACGCCGACTGGATCGGCACCCGCATCGACCGTGCCGTGGCGCTGCGCCGCGAATGGCTGCAACTGGACAAAGCCAGCGATGCCTGGCGCGTGGTGCATAGCGAAGGCGATGACCTGTCGGGCCTGATCGTCGACCGCTACGCCGATATCCTGGTCATCGAGTACTTCGCCGCCGGCATGTGGCGCCTGCGCGAAACCATTCATGCCGCGCTGTTGAAGCACTTCCCCGATGCACGGGTGTACTGGTTCGCCGAATCGCATGTGCAGCGCCAGGAGTCGTTCGACTGCCGTAGCGGCGATGTACCCGAGGCGGTCGAAGTGCACGAGCACGGCCTGCGCTTTCATGCCGCACCGGGCTCCGGCCATAAAACCGGCTTCTTCGCCGACCAACGCGACAATCGCCATCACTTCGCCCGGCTGGCCAAGGGCCGCCGTGTACTCGACCTGTGCTGCAACGCCGGTGGCTTCGCCGTGCATGCCATGGCCGGTGGCGCAAGCGAGGCGACCGGCGTGGACATGGATGCCGGCATTCTCGACATCGCCCGCGCCAATGCGGCGGCCAACGATGTCAGCGTGAATTTTGAACAGGCCGACATCTTCGAATGGCTGCGTCAGGCCGTGGCGCGTGGCGAGCAATACGACGCCGTCGTTCTGGACCCAGCCAAACTCACCCGCGATCGCAGCAAAGTCATCGATGCATTGAAGAAATACTTTGCCATGAACCGCCTCGCCCTCGACGTGATCCCGCCGGGTGGCCTCTTGCTGACCTGCTCCTGCACCGGCCTGGTCAGCGAAGCCGACTTCCTAGAAATGCTGCGCCGTGTCGCACTCAACGCGGGCCGCGAAATTCAAGTGCTACACACGGCTGGCGCTGGCGCCGACCACCCCTTTCGCACCGATGTACAGGAAGGGCGTTACTTGAAGGCGGTGTTCTGCCGGGTGATGTAAGAGACGGGGAACGGGGAACGGGGAACGGGGAACGGGGAACGGGGAACGGGGAAAAGCGTAAAGTGCAGTGCACTGCCCCGTTCTGCTGCTTACAAGGCTTCTTAATGCCCGACATCATCGAAACCATCCGTAGCTACAACACTGGTCGCGATCCCGAACGGCTGCAACGCAAATACGCGGCGATGCGTCGCGATCCGTTCACTTTTCTGCGCGGCAGCTGCCATCTTTTTTATGCCCAGCTGCCGTCGGCCAAGTTGCTGAGCAAAGCCCCTGCAGCCTGGGTTTGCGGCGACATGCACCTGGAAAACTTCGGCAGCTACAAAGGGGACAACCGGCTGGTCTATTTCGACCTCAACGATTTCGACGAAGCCGCCCTCGCCCCCTGCACCTGGGAACTGGTGCGCCTGCTGACCAGTGTGCGCGTCGGCGCCAGCAGCCTGCAGCTCAAGCCTGCCCAAGCCAACACCTTATGCCAGCATTTCTTGGACGCCTATACGGCTACGCTTCGCCACGGCAAGGCGCGCTGGATCGAGCGCGACACCGCCGACGGTATGGTCGGCGACCTGCTACACAGCCTGCGCGGACGCCTGCGCCCACCCTTTCTCGATAGCCGCACCGAACGCAAAGGCAAAAAGCGCAGCCTGCGCACCGATGGCAAGAAGGCCCTGCCAGTCACCGCCAAGCAGCGCGAGAAAGTCACCGCACTGATCGAACATATCGCCGCCAGCGAAGCCGATCCGCATTTCTACCGCGTACTGGACGTCGCCCGACGCATCGCCGGCACCGGCAGCCTGGGCGTAGATCGCTACGTGATCCTGGTCGAAGGCAAGGGCTCCCCCGACGGCAACTACCTGCTCGACCTCAAACAGGCGGTCCCATCCTCACTCACCCCCGCCTTGCTCAAACGCGGCATCAAGCTCGCCCAACCTGATTGGCGCAATGAAGCGGAGCGCGTCGTCACCGTGCAACAGCGTATGCAAGCCATCTCCCCGGCCTTTCTTAAAGCCGTGAACATGGGCGGCATGTCGTATGTGTTGCGTGGCCTGCAACCGACCGAAGATCGCGTGGCGCTAGGCGACTGGAACGGCAAGCTGGAGCGCCTCGATGGCGTGTTGCAGACCATGGGGCAGCTGATTGCCTGGGCGCAATTGCGCAGCAGTGGCCGGCAGGGTTCGGCTACGGCCGATGAGTTGATCGCTTATGGGGGTAAATCGCGTTGGCCGGCTAAGTTGTTGGAGTTGTCGGGGGAGTGTGCGCAGCAGGTGGGGCGGGATTGGAGGGTGTTTGCTAAGGCTTTTGATGCGGGGGTGTTTGCTTCTGCTTAGGGTGATGGGGGCTTGGCTTGTCTGCCGCCTTGGGGTTCGCCTTATATGTGATGGTGTCGTGGGCTGGCTCGCCTGCGGCGGGCTTTCGAACCCCTGCCGGGGTCCGAGTCACTTTTCTTTGCGTGCTCAAAGAAAAGTAACCCAAAGAAAGAGCACCCCCATACCGCGCTCTGCGGGCATCCTGCCCTACGAGTGCGTGAGGCTGGGTCGGGCTTTTCGACAGGGCTCCTGCCCTGGCGAAAAGGCATCGACATCCGTGTCGATGCCCCTGCGGGCCTGTCGTCCCAGCCTCACCGCGGTATAGGGGTCCCAAGAGCAGCGCGCGTCCTGCGCGCACTCGGGTGCGACTGCACGCAGTCGCCGGGCATAGGCGGCACGTTCGAAAGTCGGCACGACACCGCACGCCGCTCTTGATGTTGCCGTTGCTCTCGTTTTTGACCTTCGGGGCCCCTGTGCGTCGGTGAGGGCTGGACGACAAGGCCCGCAGGGGACTCGGCAGGGACGCCGAGTCCTTTTCGCCAGGGCAGGAGCCCTGTCGAAAAGCCCGGCCAGCCCTCACGCACCCGTAGGGCGACAAGCGGGGTGGCCTTTCTTTGGGTTACTTTTCTTTGGCCACGCAAAGAAAAGTGACTCGGACCCCGGCAGGGGTTCGAAACCCGCCAACGGCGACAATCTAGCCACACAACACCAAACCAGCACCCCCAACACAACCAAACCTCGAAACGCAAAAACCAGCTAACCCGACTTCCCCCTCCCCCCAACCAACACCCCATCCGCCCGAAACATCGTCTTAATCCCCCGCACCGCCTGCCGAATCCGATCCTGATTCTCGATCAGCGCAAACCGCACATAGTCATCGCCATAATCACCAAAGCCAATCCCCGGCGACACCGACACCTTGGCCTCGGCCAGCAGCTTCTTGGCAAATTCAAGCGACCCCAGCGGCGCATAAACATCGGGGATCTTCGCCCACACATACATCGATGCCTTCGGGTTATCGACCATCCAGCCCGCTTCATGCAGGCCGCGCACCAACACATCGCGGCGATGCTGGTACTGCATGGCGATATCGCGCACGCACTGCTGATCGCCCTCGAGCGCGGCGATCGCCGCCACCTGCAACGGCGTGAAGGTGCCGTAGTCGTGATAGCTCTTGATGCGCGCCAGCGCCGCGACCAACTCATGATTACCCACCATGAAGCCGATGCGCCAACCTGCCATGTTGTAGCTCTTGGACAGGGTGAAAAACTCCACCGCGATGTCCTTGGCGCCCGGCACCTGCATGATCGAGGGCGCTTTCCAGCCGTCGTAGACGATGTCGGCATAGGCCAGGTCATGCACCACCAGCACATCGTATTGCTTGGCCAGCGCAATCACCCGTTCAAAGAAATCCAGCTCCACGCATTGCGCCGTGGGGTTGGATGGAAAGCCGAGAATCATCATCTTCGGCTTGGGAAAACTTTCGCGGATGCCGCGCTCCAGCTCAGCGAAGAAATCGATGCCCGGCGCCATCGGTATCGAACGGATCTGCGCACCGGCAATCACCGCGCCGTAGATATGAATCGGGTAACTGGGGTTGGGCACCAGTACGGTATCGCCGCGATCCAATGTCGCCAGCATCAAATGCGCCAGCCCTTCCTTCGAGCCGATGGTGACAATGGCCTCGCTCTCGGGATCGAGTTCGACCTGATAGCGCTCGGCATACCAGTGCGTGATCGCGCGGCGCAATCGTGGAATGCCTTTGGAGGTGGAATAACCATGGGTATCGGGCCGCTGAGCTACGGCGCATAGCTTCTCGACGATATGCGGCGGCGTCGGGCCGTCAGGGTTGCCCATACTGAGATCGACAATATCTTCGCCACGATGGCGTGCCGCCATCTTCAGCTCGGCGGTGATATTGAAAACGTAGGGTGGAAGACGCTCGATACGCGTGAAACGGCGCCGGCTGCCCAGCACACCAGGGGAGTCAGTCATGACTGAGTATTCTCGTTAACGTAAGCGCCCGGAACCGTCCGAGCGACGCCGGCCGCTGCCGCGACCTACCCCGTTATTCGTGCAGCAGGAATCCCGGGGTGATGCCACGTTAGCCGCCATGCAGGGCGGCTGTCGAGCCCATGCGCCGGCTGGCGACACTGCTGGATGAGGGCGCACGCTCACAGCGCGTAAACTTGGCGGCCTGCACTCCCTGGAATAGCCATGCCCGCTGTCGACATTCTGCTCATCGTCCTGACCGTCGCCGTCCTGGCCGTACTGGTGCTGCAAGCCATTTCGTTATCACGCACCCGCCACGACGCCGGATTGACCACGCGGCTGGATGCCTTGAAAGACGACAACCGCCATCTGCGCGAGGCGCTGGCACAGGAACAGCGCGCCGGTCGTGGCGAGCTGAACCAGACCCTGGGCCAGTTTCGCGGCTTGGTGCAAGAACAGCTCGGGGCCATGAGCGAGCAACAGCAAGAGCGCATCAGTGGCTTTGGACAACGGCTGGAGCTACTGACCGAGCGCACCGATGCCGGCCTGCAAACGCTGGCGCAGCGGCTGGCCGAAGACGCGCGCAAGGGCCGGGAGGAGTCCACCCTCAGCCTCAACCGCTTTGGTGAGTTGCTGCAACAGCGCCTGAGCGCATTGACCGCCGACCTGACCGACATGCGCACCACGCTGGAGACCAAGCTACAGGCGATTCAAAACGATAACGCCGCCAAGCTCGAGCAGATGCGCGCCACGGTCGACGAGAAACTGCAAAGCACCCTGGAAACCCGTCTCGGGCAATCGTTCAAGCTGGTCTCCGAACGACTGGAAGCGGTACAGCGCGGGCTTGGTGAAATGCAAAGCCTGGCCACCGGCGTCGGCGACCTCAAGCGCGTGCTGACCAATGTAAAAACCCGCGGCACCTTTGGCGAAGTGCAGCTCGGCGCTTTACTCGAGCAAATCCTGGTGCCGGAACAATACGCCGCCAATGTAGCCACCGTGCCGGGCTCGAACGAACGCGTCGAATACGCCATTCGCCTGCCCGGCCAGCAAGACGGCCAACCGGTATGGCTGCCGATCGACGCCAAGTTTCCGATCGAGGACTATCAGCGCCTGCTCGATGCACAAGAAGCCGCCGATGCCGAGGCCGCGCAAACGGCCGGACGCGCCTTGGAGGTACGCGTGCGCGAGGAGGCCAAACGCATTCACGGCAAATACGTCGCGCCGCCACACAGCACCGACTTCGCCATCTTGTTCCTGCCCACCGAAGGCCTCTACGCCGAGGTGATTCGCCGCCCCGGCCTCTCCGATCTGCTGCAACGCGACTACCGCATCACCCTGGCCGGCCCGACCACCCTGACCGCCTTGCTCAACAGTCTGCAAATGGGCTTCCGTACGCTGGCGATCGAGAAGCGCAGCAGCGAAGTCTGGCAATTGCTCGCCGCGGTAAAAACCGAGTTCGGCAAATTCGGCGTGGTACTGGACAAGACTCGCAAACAACTCGACACCGTGCGCAACAGCATTGATAGCGCCGGCCAACGCACCCGCGCGATCGAACGCAAACTGCGCGATGTAGAGAGCATGCCTGGTGAGGCAGCGCCGTTGTTGGACGACAGCCTGCCGTCGCTCGCAAACGACGAGGACGATGTTGAGGTTTGAGGAACGGGGAACGGGGAACGGGGAACGGGGAACGGGGAACGGGGAAAAGCCTAAAAAGGCAGAAGCAGAAAAGCAGGAGCTAAAACAAAGTAAAGATCAAAAAGATCCAAAAGAACGCTGCGCTCCAACCCTCTTCAACTTTCACGTTCCCTGTTCCCGCTTCCCCATTCCCCGCTCTCAACCCCCTAGCGCTAAACTCTCCCCTCTAAGCACGCCCAAGGAATCCGCATGAGCGATCTCCCCGATTCGACTGAAGTCACCCGCGAGCAAGCCGAAGAGGCTGTACGCATTCTGTTGCGCTGGTCGGGTGAAGACCCGCAGCGCGAAGGTCTGCTCGATACACCCAAGCGGGTGGTCAAGGCCTATCGCGATTGGTTCAGTGGCTATCAGATCGATCCGGGCGAGTATCTCAGCCGCACCTTTAAAGAGGTCGCCGGCTACGATGAAATGGTGGTGCTGCGCGATATCGAATTCGAAAGCCATTGTGAGCATCACATGGCACCGATCGTCGGCCGCGCTCACGTCGGTTATCTGCCGACCAATCGTGTCGTGGGCATCAGCAAGCTCGCTCGCGTCGTCGATGCTTTTGCGCGTCGCTTCCAGGTCCAGGAAAAACTCACCGCCGAAATCGCCCAGTGCATTCAAGAGCATTTGCAGCCGGCCGGCGTGGCTGTAGTCATCGATGCCAGCCATGAATGCATGACGACCCGTGGCGTACATAAGCGCGGCGTGTCGATGATTACCAGCCAGATGCTGGGCTCGTTCCGCGACGATGCCCGCACCCGTGCCGAGTTTTTGCAGTTCATCGGCATTCATGGCGGGCATCGCTGATTTGGCGGCGCGCGGCATGGCGCTATGGCTGCTCGTGCCGCTTGGCGTAGCGGCACAGAGCTTGCCCAGCTCGCCCGCCGAGTATCTCCAGCGCATGGATACCAACGGTGACGGCAAAGTCAGCGAAGCCGAATACGTGGCCTATATGAGCCATGGCTTTCGCCAGATGGATACCAATGGCGACGGTATCCTCGAAGCGAGTGAATTACCCGGCGGCCACGGCAAGCCCGTTACCCTGCAAAGCTATCAGGACAACCTGCGGCGACAGTTTCATAAGCTCGACCGCAACCACCATGGTTACTTGAATGCGCGCGAGCTGACGGCGCCACCGCAGCCCTAAGCCTATCCGGCTGCAGCTTGCGCCATGCCATTCATGGCGCCGGCTCACACCAGCAGCCGCAGCCGCAAGCTCTCCATGGTGGACGGCTGCAGCTCAAGCCCCTGAGTCAGATAGTTATCCATCGTGCCGTAGCTGATCCGTACTTGATCGAAGCTCGCCAGCAGATAGCTCGCCCGCACTTCCAGCATCGGCGCATAGATCTGCATGACGGTATCGCCATAGGCTTTGCGCAGGCCTTCCAGTCGCGCCTGCAGCGATGTCACCGCGTAGGTCTTCGTCAGCAGGTAATCTTGCACGATGATCTCTTGCGGCACACCCGCCAGGCTTTGCAGTAGCGCCGTCGCCCAGCCGGTACGGTCCTTGCCGGAGGTGCAGTGAAACAGCTGCACTTGCGGCAGCGCGGCCAATTGCAGCAGCAACGAACGGAAGCCTGCACATGGCATGGCACCGGTTACGAATTGGCGCCCCAGGGTTTCCATCATGGCAACGGCCTCATCCGCACTGGATAACTGTGGCCGTGCCGGAGCATCCAGCCCGGCGATATTGAAGTTCATATGCACGGCACCCACCGGCAAGACATCCGGCGTGTGGGCGATCTCGGTGGGTGTGCGCAGATCGCATACCACCGCAATGCCCAGGGTATCGACCACGGCTTTGTCAGCCGCACTGAACGTCAACGCATTGGCTCGATAAAACACACCGCGCCGCATCCGACGACCATCGACGGTAGGGTAACCATTCGCTGGACCACCGATGTCGCGAAAATTATCGACCGAAGCAAAACGCGGCGGCGCCGCGACTGCAGAGGCCAAAGCATCGTTAGCCTCTGCTTGCGCCGCATTTACCAGATCGTCAGCTGTGCTACCCATGCTGTTTGTCCGTCAGGTTCATCGCTCATGCCAGCCACCATAGCCGAAACGCAAACCAGCCAAAGCTCAGGCGCGGATAGCACCAGCCATCAATGCAGCTCCACGCTCAACGGCTTGCTCTTACCCTGTTGGGTCCAGTTGCCTTTGAGGCTGCCATCCGGCTGTCGCTGCAATACGAAATCCGCGCTGGGGCCTTTCTCCGCTTGCTCAGCAAAATGATAGGCACCGCCCTCTTTCAGGCCGCCGGAGAGTTCGATCAGCTTGCCGAACTTATCGTAGGAGTAACCGCTGTAGCCACTGCCCGGCCGCACAAAAACCAGGGTGATCGGATAACGCCCATCCAGGCTGCCGTGAAAGATGCCGCTGGTGTGATCGTGGCGGACATACTGGCAATCGCTGCGCTGATCGATCAACAAGCAGCGGCCATAGTCGTTTAGCAGGTCGCTCAATG
>NZ_JAPDPE010000133.1 GCF_026283955.1 Dyella silvatica
GACACCGTTGCATGCGAGCGCAAGGCTTGCGTGTTGGACTGACTACAGTCATTCAGGGGGTAGATCATGCAAATGGCACGAAGCAAAGTCATCGGTGCCGTCGCGGCACTTGTCCTTTTCGCCGGAACAGCCAGCGCCGGCACGTTTCCAGATTACGGATACCAGCCGCCATCCGATTACAAAGGGCCGATATTCCAGCTCAGTCAAAGCTATCCGCAAACGCTTCCACAGGGCCCGGTACCGGCCTTCTTCAAGCTGCTGCCCAGCCCGCTCAGCAATAACTTCGAGCAATGGCGGCCGTATGTCGAAGCCGCCAAGAAGTATTGCCTGGAAGGCAACGTAGAAAGCGACTGGTACGTACAGAAGAACCCCGTGCGCCATTGGTACCACGTGCCCTGGCAGCACTACGGGCCGATGGGCCGCGAAGGTATTCACGGCCTCACCAAAGAGGCGCAGATCCAGACCAAGCAATTGGCGCCCACGCAGATCGCGACAGGCCAGACCCTTGCCATCGGCATCTATAACGATATTGGCGGCTATACCATCGGCCAGGTGTGGAAAGACTCGCAGAACCCCGACCCGTCGGTGACCTCCAAGCCGAACAGCTTTCACAACGGTACGGTGGTGTGCAAACCGCTGTTTGCCGACATTGACTTGAAACAGGTGCCGTTCCTGGTCAACCCGGTGCTGTGGCCCGCCTATATCACCGACAGTTTCAATTCGGCCAATCGCAGCATCAAGCAAGTCGCACTGATTCAAATGGATTTCGCGGTGCGCGACACGCGTATTCCCAATACCGGCTGGATCTTCGGCACCTTCCAGTACAACGGCGCAGTCACCGGCAAACCGGGCTGGGACAACCTGGTACCGGTAGGCGTGATGTGGGGCAACGATCCGGAAAATACCGGCGACAGCTACACCAACAAGCAACCGACGGTCACCAAGATCAATCCGGATATTCTCCAGTCGGCGATCAACACCAAGCCCGAACTTCCACCCACCCATCTCGGCTGGAATGGCCGCCTGGATGGCCCGGTGGATAACCCGGTCAGCGCATGCATGAGCTGCCATATGACCGCCGAAAGCCCGCAGCTATCGCCGATGAACCCGACCTTCCAGGCCCCGGCTAAAGTACCGCCGGTCGGCTCCAAGGAATGGATGCGCTGGTTCCAGAACGAAGAGGCCGGCACGCCGTTCGATCCCGGCGCCAAGAGCACCGATTTCAGCCTGCAGTTGAACGAGGGCATCGCCAATTTCTACACATGGAAATGCACCCAGGACGGCGTGTTCGTCGAGGGCGGCAATGTCTGTCAGCACGGCAATATCAAGCTCAAGCTGATGAAATCGGTGTCACCGCCACCGCAGGTCTACAAGATCGAGCGTGACCAAGTGCTGGAGCAGCTGCATTAAGTCATCAGATACACCTTAAAACCGAATCAGGCCGGGCTATGGCTAGCCCGGCCTGATTTTTTTCGTCCGCTGGATCACGCCGCTATCCCACGACTTACCCGCTGCGCTCGAAAGCGAATATATCAACCGGCACAATCACATAGAAACCTTTGACCACTGACGTCCATGGAAAGCGTTTTTATTGAATGCCATCCGCCCGATGTAAAGAAACGCAAACATGCATGATCCATCCACCCTATTAACGGGATTAACGTGGTAGTGAATAAATCCCGCGCAAGCGGATCGCCGATATGCCTAGCTGACTTATCGGTTATTTCGTTCGCCTTAAATACTTATCCACATCGTTGACATGGCGTGGAAGGAATACGCCGATCACACCGAGCATGATGCGAATTAGCAGCCCACCAGAACAGGCCCATGCGAACCGCCCCACCACCATCGGCAGTTGGCTCACATCGGGATAGCCTTATTTCAGCGGTCGGTACTGCATGTTGAGCCCGATCACACCAAGCAAGTGCTCTCGCTGCACGGCAATCGCCAGCGGTGTGTTGCGACAGATTCGAGCATAAAGTAGGGCCTGAATCGTTCAATGAATCATTATGGGTGGCAAATGCCAACGTTTGTATGGCACCCTGTCACTGCTCCACTAGACGGACGAAATGAATATCCATCTCTCGTGTCATCAGAGATCGGACACAAACGTAGGCATTCAAGCCACGTTCGATAGACATTAAAACGTCCCTCGGGAGCCCACGTGGCCGATATTTGACGCCAATGTCTTAAACTCCCCCACGAATCCAAACGAGGCTCATACATGGCAATCGACCTAAAAACCCTATCACCCAAAGAACTCCAGGCCCTTATTGCGGGCGCAAGCGCGCAAATGAACGAGGCTCGTTCCAACCAGGTTCGTACGGTCAGGGAAAAGATCGATGCATTGCTGAAGAACAGTGGCTTGACTCTGGCTGAGGTTTTTCCGACTCGCGGCGGCAAGAAAGCTGCAGCTAAAAAAGGCAGCAAAGGCTCCGTCGCCCCGAAGTACCACAACCCGGCTGATCCTTCCCAACAATGGACCGGCCGTGGCCGCCAGCCGTTGTGGTTTGCCCAGGCATTGCGCAAGCGCGGCGTTACCGCCGATCATCTTTTGATCGCGGGTGCTGCAAAAGCTGCCGCACCGGCCAAAGCTGCGAAGAAGGCCGCCAAGAAAGCGGTAAAGAAGGTGGTCAGGAAGACGGCCAAGAAGGCTGTGCAGAAGTAATTCGATCGGTACGATTATCGAGTGACAGCCGAAACCAATCCTTGAGGTAATCGAGGGTTGGTTTTTTTGTGCGGGCCTGCCCTCATTTTCAGGGCAGTCCAAAGCGGCTCGTGAGTGCCTAAGAAATGCGGACCGAAAACTCTGGCCGGCCCACAAAGCCCTGGCAAGCCAGGCGAGAGAGCGGCTGATCGAGTCAAATCAATCAGCCACCCCTCAGCGATTGCAGCGATACCTGCGTACCTCGACCAAGCTATAGCAGCCACGTCAAAAGGGCACAAGGTCGATCAATAAAATGAGACACACTGCGCCCCACTTTTAGCTCAGGGTTGGTATCGAGACCGTTTCCGATCATTAGGGACCAACCACGATCATCGACGCAGCACAAGCACCGCTAGCTACTTGACTGTAGTCAATTCGTTGAACACCTTTTCCAGCCGCTTGCGCGCTAAGTAAAGCCGCAAGCATGGCTTTTCCCCCATTCGTCGAAGGGTCGGCCAAAGAAACTAGGCCCCCCTGGCACGAGACACTTAACGCCTCGTTGAAAATGACGAATGAGGCGCCCCCATCTTGCACGGTCCCAACGGCCTGAATAGTTTTATTCCATTCCGTAGTCGCGAACGCCGGAACTGACGCAATCATGGCGATAACTGCCACCATCGTAGTTAATTTATTAACAAATCGCATATTAGCAATTCCTTTTCTAGTATTGAGCGTCTTCTTCAAATTAAGGCTATAGACATCGAGCCAATCAAATAAACGCCTACATTTAATTCTTCAAAAGAAAATCAACTACAGACGATACGCTTGGGTACGGAACTGCAAACGAGCCGGAGTTTGCGAGACTTTGGCTGTCGCCGCCATAACTCGCGACTCCATAGACGAAGATCTTTTTGCCACCATATTGGTGACGGACGGACGGAGGCAGGAGAATCTGAAACGCATAGGCACCCCCAGCGGGTACGGAGCAAGCAGCCGCGACAGAAGAGCCACTAGCTATATTGGCCAGATATTCGCCGATGAACGTGCCACCTCCACCGTAGGGACCTCCTACATAGAGATCGATCTTAGCCGGCTGCTGCACTCCTGTCGTGCAAGCCCAGCCCTTGATAAAAGGTCCGTTGACACTGTCGATTTTGCCTGCGACAGGATTTGTTGCCTGCTTAAAGTTAAGGCCAATCTGGTTATATGAAGTAGCAAGTGATGGTATATCCCTTACACCAAGGCAATTAGCGGCAGGACTAAACCAGCGAAATGGTGAGAGCCAAACAGTCTTAGGGTCTGTTTGCATCAACGAGTAGAATCTCCACGGATCATCATATGTCGTCGCCCCGCCACCAACCTGACATGCGCCGCCTTGTGCAGCTTTTGGCACCAAAATAGTATATTGATTCGGTAAGAGCATCGCTTTGAGCTGATTGTATTCCGTGGTCCACACATCTGTGGACGCCTCATAATGGTCGAAGCCAACCCAATCGACGAGTCCTATCGAACTCCGCATCGAAGCGAAGTCAGGCGTCATTACCATTGCAATAGGCACATTGGTCGTTGAGGAGTTACCTCTGATCGCTTTGACTGCGTTAACCATCGCAGGATCAGCCACCCCATTTTGATCATAGAAGCCCGAATTTTCCGGCTCATCAATAAGATAAATAGCCGCAATCGTACTGAGCTGCGAATTTCCAGGCACCAAATAACCTGCCGAGACGAGCCGGTCTACAAACGATCCCCAGACCGCGCTTGCATTGGGCTCAGATGTCCATTGGCTTCCTGATACAAACTGGAAAACAAATGGTGTCGCAGTAATTATTGCCTTCACGCCATTGCTGCGCGCTTGTTCAAGCTCAGAGAGCGTATGCAGGATCGTTGCTTCTCGGCCATTTGCTGTAGTGTTTCCAGCCCAAAGGTCGATGTGATACAGATTTATGCGGTTATAATTCTCACTAAAGCCGGTAGCGCTACTGTTATAGCTCGTTCCGTCGTTGTAGAAGTATCCGAAGTATTTTGCAGAGCTCTGTGCGTACGTAATGGACGGAAGCACCATTACCAGCAAAAAAAGCGCATATTTCAACCACATAAACTCCCCCTCTACCTACCGCTTTTCGGCTGGCAAGTAATATTCAAGACACTGGAAATATTTGCACGAGTAGATGAGCTCGCTGCAGTTACGGATTGGCGATCGTTACTCCGATAATGTTTGGACGGCTAGATGCACAGTTCTGGTTCGAGACCACAATGTAGACAGAAGCACCCATTGTTAACGCCGTGAGCGCGGCCGCGTAGTAGGTTTTATGGCCCGGATCCAATCCGTCGCTCATATACGAATCAGTATTTGAACATCCCGCGGGGTTGACAGCTGGCGAACCAGTAAAAATCCCGAAGGAATCTGAGCCCCAACCCGTGCTGAGCATGCTGATTCGGACCGGTCCGACCTGCGTTTGAGCCCCCGCAGAACTAGCAAATAGTGCTGCTATTGCAAATATGGATAGTGCGAGGATGCCTTTGGCGCTGCTGCTCATTCTCATTGGAATTTCCCTTATTGGTGTTCAAAAATAATACTGACTCCGCAGAGTAGGCATTGCCGTCGATTGATAGCTGTCGGCCATTTCATACAAAAGATGTAGGAAAAGTCTGAGTAAACGAAAATTGCGACGACGGCCCCGTTTGAGCGAGATCAAACCATTCCCGTGCCATCTACGGCCCCCAGCAGCAAAGAGTCGCCATTTCGCAGCCGGGATCAATAAGTGCGTACATGAGCTTCTCCGGCGACGCCGAAGAGTAGGTTCTCATCTGTCGCTGGCCACCTGCCGCTATGTTTCATATAGCGGGAAGCTCGCTCCAGCCGGCGTTCTGTCCATGGCCGCGGGTAGCAGCCATCGCTACTCATCGGCCATCGCGGATGCCGTCTAGGTGCGCGTCATGCATGGTTGTTGACCAACCAACTTGACCAAGCGCCGTTTCTCTCAGTCCACAAAAAAGCCCACAAAAATGGGCCTATTTGCAAATCTGGCGGAGAGAGTGGTGTGGGATCACCCTCTTCTACCCCAAGGCCTAGCCCCACATGTCGCGTGGTTTGGGTTGTGGAGCGATGTTCGACTATTCCTTCCTTCGTAGCAACTGTGAATTAAGTCACAAATTTGCTTGGCGACATCTCTGTCCGGCGACTTAGAAGAAAAATCGAGGGGCGGAGTCTCAAGCTCTGCGACACACCGCCGACAGGTTAAGTACGGCCTCGACTCGAAGATTGCGCGACCATCGCCCCAGAGAATCAGTGATGAAGGTAACAGCATACAAAACGGAGTTTGGGCCAGAACGCATATACGCCTCTGAACACCAAAAGGAGCGAAACGACTTAACTGGTGGCGATCCCCTCGGTGGTTTCATTGCCTGGAGTCTAGACACCCCAGGTCAGCGCAAAAAAATGAAGCACGTTTGTAGAGGTGGCACCCCTCACTTCGTCTACGTCTCAAAGGCTGATGCTGATACGCAGGGCGGCGAATCGCTCGACCATCTTCTCTTCAAAGAAGCCGTTAGTGAAATCGGGCACACGCGTCTAATTCTTAATGGAGGTGATGCGTTCCCGATTGTGATTACCGCTGCATCGCTCGAAGAAAAAGTACGTCATCCGAGTGGGAACAACTATCGGGTAGATGTCTACCTCAAATTCGAGTCAGAATATTTTTACGGTGAAAAATGGTCAGGTGAAATCTACTTTGAGGTGTGTCACAAGCATCCTGTGCCGACATCAAAAATACTTGACCTGAAAGACCTCGAGCTTCCCGTCATTGAATGCAAACTCAACAAACGATTCTTTTATCGATACGACGAGTCATCGACGACCAGAGCTCGCGAAAAACTTCACAAAGACATGATCAAAAAAACTCTTGAGAGCGAAGCTGGGTTCATCCCCGCGAAGATTCTTAATGACCCCAGCTCTCCCGCCTACCTTAAACGTGAGCTGGACAAGCACATCGCCGAACTAGGGCGTGCAAGGCAACTTCTGGAGAAGCAGCACGCGGGCCTGCAAGGCCAGCACAATCAACTGCAAGTTCTTCAATCAGATTTCAATAGATTGGGGCTTGAGAAAGAAAAACATATTCGCGAAATTCAGTCGTTGGAACAAAAAAATTCAGGACTAAGCACAGAACTTGTTGCCAAGGAAAGATCACTTTCGATTTTGAGAAAGAAAGTAAAACGCTGGACCATTGTCGCCATCGTAACCATAATCTTGCTCGCAGCAACAATTGCAATTCTTCTTAAACATCGCGCAGACGAAGCCCCTAGACGCGCTCTCTCCTTGACCTATAAATCCCCATTGACAGTCAATTTAAAAATCCTAGTGTATAAACACACACCAGGAGGCAACCATGTCATTCTTTATCGGAGTAGCCATAGCAATAATACTAACCATCGTTCTGGTTATAGAATTCACGACGATCTCCTATCGTAGATTTGTTTTGCCAAGAGGATCACCATCAGTTTAATTTGACTAATAAATACCCACCCAAGCACGGCAGGATGGCGTCATCAATCAAAATCCAAGCTAACTGTGGTGAGAATCACCCCATTTACGTGACCCGCCACCCCTTCTTCCTTTTCGCGAACATCGCCTGTGTCCTCTAAGGTGAACACGTTCATCATTCGCCCATCATCCCTGGATATCTCAGCAAAGATGCACCGCCTGTCGCGCGGATTACTCACAATCGCGCAGTGATTGGCCTCAAGTAGCTGTATGCCGACCCTTCGGCAAAGCCTCCCCAGGTACACCATGCCTTCGACATGGTCACAATCACCAAACGGTTTGCCGCAGATGGAGCACTGTCCAATCGTGGAGGTGAATGCTGCGCTGTTGTAATGCGTCCATGGAGGGAAGACTGTGTCCCGGACCTTCTCTAAGAACTCCTCAACACGCCGCACCCCAACGTGATCCTCAATCTTCAACGCAACATCTTTGTATTCTTGGGCATCAACTAGGCAGCACCAAGCTTTCTGATGGTTATCTTCCTTAAGATGCATCCACATCCTGATAGAAGACTGCACACATCGAAGCATGCACTGAAAGTGGAAGAGAAGATTCGCGAAGCGCTCATCACCCCGCGAAGCAACTTGATGTTTAAAACCTTTGATGTAACCGATGTACTCGTCAATCTCTAGATCCTTTTCCTGTTGCAAACGAGACGAGCGAACAAGAAGGTTCAGTGAATTTGCCGAATCTATGAAGCTGTTGTAGCTATCAATGATGTCTTGCGAAGAGCACACATCCTCACCAAACCAATCAGTCCTCATGCTTGATGGCCTTAAGGAAAGCAGGAGCGACACTCGCAAGACCTTCCAAGGGACCCTCATAGGTCACACTAACGTACTTCTCCTCCTCGATTTCCCTTGATAAGAAAGTCGCCTTGACTGTCGGCGCCTTGTCACCAACGAAGGTCTCCTTGGCAAAGTTGACGATGACTTCCAAGAGCATCTTCACCAAGTCTGGATTTTCGACAACCTGACCAACACCAAACAGGAAGGCCGGTAGAAACACATCAACTGACTGCTGTGTGTACAACCTTTCCGGCTTCGTGAGGTAGTCAAGCGCAAGGTGCCCTCTTGCATACTTATAGAAGGACATCGAAGTTGAGCTGTACTCGTACTTTGAGGGCGACGCTTTCATATTCGCAGGAAGGATGGTTACAGGTCGATCCACCATCAATTCGCCATCAAAACCTAGGCGCTCAATCTTAACCGTCAACTTCTCTTCGTCACTCATCCGGCCACCCCTATCCACACATTAAAATCAGTTGAACTCAAATTTCTTATCACCGACGTTAAAGATGGTCTTGATGCCACCTTCAACCAGCATCCAAGCCAGGTCCTTTTGCACGTCAGCATGCTCCGGAATCATGGCGGCATGCACGTTAATTCCACCGTAGAAGCATAGTCGGAACATGTAGAGGTCAAACTGGTCTCTGTCTGTGATTTGGTAGTAGAAGACACCTTGGTTCTCACCAAATTTATCTCTCTCGGCAAGCTCAACGTCCAGCTTTGCTTTTATAAGATCGCGGAAGCTTATCGCGTTCTTGTTATCACTCCAAAGATACGCAAAATGCAGCTTGATGCGACCTTTGAACGTGTGGCCAAAGTGGTGAAAATGAAGGCCGTGAACGATGTGCTCGAAGCAGACTTTCAATCGTTCCGAATCAGGCGTTCCCCAGATGACATCTACGAACTTGTTCGGACCAACTTCGACTACATAGAAGCGCTGCTTGCCTTTGAATGTTGCTAAAAGAAGCTTGTTTGCACTGCGCCTGATTGCTTTATTGACCTTTCCAAACTTATGACGGTAGCCGATGGAGTTGTTACCGATAATTCCAGCAAGGCTTACCATCAAAAATTCATCATCCCTGGACTTCGCTGTATTGTGGAGGTCGCATGAAGGAACCGTAATCAGGTTACTTCGATGATTCTCTCCATCCTTGTCCTTGCCTTCAGGGAACAAACATTTGGGCGGCACATGCTCTCTTGAGGTGGCCTCCCTGTCGCACATGTAGCACTTTTCGATGCCTCATCCTTGCAAGCCCTTACACCTTTTCAACCAAAGTCCACGGACGTTGAGAGTTCTTAGCGTGAGTCGTTCTAAACCTATTTCCGAACACATCCTCATACTCAATGACAAGCTCCCAAAGTGTTCCGCTTGCAAGTGCAAAGTCGGTTTCATTGAACGCGTCATTGACCTGTAGAACTAGCTTGAGAGGTGCATCAACGCCACCCCTCGCCTCTCCAAGTTGAAGGGGCGAGAGTTCGTGGGTACTCCCGTAGCCCTTGGTTTCCATTACCCGAAGGTGAAGGCGAACAACTAGTGCCGGACCCACGCCAACATTCTTTAGGAGTCCGTAGATGAAGATCAGGCGGGTGTTTCCGGTTCGAGCTGTGCCATCGAAATTTAGAATGCCAGAACGGTCCACCGGATCTACTCCATCATATGGAGAGACGACCACGATGGGCCGGAACGAATTCTGATGATGCTTCTCGCTTAGTACTTGAGCATCGGCACCTTGCTGGTGCAAGTCAAAGTGTTGTTTTTGACTATCCTTAATGGCTTTCCAAGTGAAACCAGCCATCACGGCGGTAGCAATTGCTGCCACGCCCGTACATATAGCGGTGACTTCATCCCAGGTGCTACTCATCTTCCAGAAGTCCTCGAGCAAGAACAGCGAAAAACATCCCCCGGTGAAACCAATCACCGCTCTATCGGTCGCGCTCCTTTTCCACCACATATCGATGATAGGAACAGAGGGTCTCTTCGTAGTCCTCTAGACCAAGAGGCTCCCCACAAATGGCGCATTCCCCAGCACCCTCGAACTCAAATCCACACGCCAGGCACTGGGATATTTCATGAACGAAGGCATCCTCACCACACTCTGGACAAGCATCTATGGGTTGCCCATCACCATCCTTGGCTGCAATGAAGCTTTCAGCCGCATAGTGCTCCGGAATGACCTTTCCCACCCAATCCTGCGCATCCTCTTGATGACCACAGGCAGCACACTCCCATGTCGCCATAAAAGCGTCCGTGTTTTCAGTCTCTACCTGCCTAACAAGGGGCGAACGGCACTCAGGGCAACCTACGTTTTCGATGGCCTCTTTTAACAAAGGTGGCCAATCCATGTCTTGATAGGTGAGACGACACTCAGCCCGCAATGCGTCCTCGATTTCCTTCAGACCAACAAGAGTCTCCCAGACTTCGGCCCCCAACGCGTCTCGCGGATTGATCCCCAAATGCTCTGGCATGAACTGGGAAAGGAAACGCAGTCCATCTACGAAGGCGCCACGAATCTGAGCTTGGTCTTCTACATAGTGGTGCTCCACAGCGTTTCGAACATCCGCTACGCGCTGGAGAAGTTTTGAATCGCACTCCACCCCACAATTGTTGAAGCGCTCCAAAATATCTCGAACATCGACCGTCGTTCGACCCGCCTTTTCAAAATGAACACTGCCATCCGCCTTCAAAACAGGCTTGATGTTCTTCCAGATAAGAATCTCATCATATGGAGATAGACGACGCAGTTTTTCTTTGCAGAGAAGCAAGATTCCCGAAGTCAAATTGCGAACAGCGGAGGCGATACGGGCTGGAGAATCAGCCTTAAAATCTTCAACTCCGACTTGAATCGCATTAAGTGCATTGCGATAGAGTGGGTGTTCCTTGCCAGTCATACGGATCCCCAATCCAACTTCTTCACCGCATCCAGCAACTCCTTCATGGTTGGAGCCCTGCTGTAAGCAGAATGATGTTCATCGTCCAGCTCATGCCCCACGTACGCAGCGCGAATCTCTGAAGCCACCCCCAGGGACTGAAGCCCTTGAATGAAAGACTTCCTGAGACTGTGGAAACCGAACTTCCCCTTCTCGGGCTTTCCAACGGTCGCCAAGACATGGCGACTGAAAGCCTTCGACAGCCAATTCCCCATCCCATTGACCCCATCTGTTTTCACGCTCGGAAAAAGACGTGTTTCTCCTGCTTTCCGCAGTGACTCGACGCGTTTGAGAAGACCAAGCTTGATAAGTTTTGGGTGGATGGGAACTGTTCTGATGCTGATGTCTGACTTGACCGACTGCCCCTCAGACTCTTCGCAGATGCGGATGCAGGGAATGCCTTCGACTTCTAGAAAGTCAGCCAAGGTCAGTTGGCCAACTTCGGCAACACGGGCGCCCGTATAGAGTCCAATCCAAGCACCCCAACGGGCCGATTCACTCAGGCCCTGCTCCATCGCCTTAGCGTCATACAACGCTTGGACCTGTTCCTTGGAAAAAGGCTTAAAACCCAATACGCGGCGTTGCCTCTTTTCCCGCATGCCGTAGATGACCTGGCCTGCTGCGGGATTCTCATCCTTGGCGAAAGATTCGTAGTACCCACGGGCTTTGGCCCAATCGAAGAAGCCCCTGAGATAGCTGAGCTTGTTGACGATGGTTGGAGTTTCGAGCTTGCTTGCCCGAAGCGCCATGACCCAGGCACCCACATCTACACGGCCAGCATCCTTCAAAGGATTCTTCTCGCCATAGTGTTTGGCGAACCCCTCGACCGCTGTTGTTTTAATTTTGAAGGTCTTGGTCTTGGTCGAAGGTTTGATCTCAGTCAACCACTGCGCCACCGCTTTGCCGATGGCAACGACTGGAATCTTCGATGCTGGGTCGGATGCTAGAGACCGTTGAGACTCAGCGGCCTGAATAGTTCGCATGAGTTCCTGGTAGTAGGGCTCCTGGTCGAGTGGCCCGATGCGCTCAAGCGCATCCATGGCAAAGGCATGGTCTGCCTTGCCGTTGGCTTCAATTTCTACAGTGCCATCTGGGTGACGGATGACCTTATAACGCTCAGGCGTCTTCCCTTGAACGATTTCAGAAACCGTTGGAATGCTATCCCTAGCGACCACGCCCAGCCCCCCGACCTTCGTGAAGCTTTCAGCATACCCCTCAACGAGACTCAGCGCACGTTTCTGCGCCGTCAACAGGTCTCGTGTCCCAAGGCTTTTGGTGAGTTCAGTCTTGCCCGTCTCACGGGCCTGCCTGGAAGGCAATCTTTGGCGAAAATGCCATACCCCGGACGGGGCAAGCCTCAGGTAATTCGGGATGCGCATATCGGCTCACTTGTGGAGCGATATGTGGAGTGACGGACCTTTTCTCAGTCCACAAAAAAGCCCACAAAAATGGGCCTATTTGCAAATCTGGCGGAGAGAGTGGGATTCGAACCCACGGTAGGCTCACACCTACGGCAGTTTTCAAGACTGCTGCCTTAAACCACTCGGCCATCTCTCCGAATTTTCTCTGCGAACAGTCGTACTTCGTACGACGCTACGGCAGTTTGACTCCGGGCATCCTGCCCTACGCCCCTTCGGGGCCATCGCCTTTTGGGCGATGTTCGCTTCGGCGTCCTGCCTCCGCGTCAAGACTGCTGCCTTAAACCACTCGGCCATCTCTTCGAATTGTTCACTGAATTTTTGTGGTCGGAGCCGACCAGGCCAACCCAGGGCGCGTGATTCTATCAGGAATGTCGGGGTGTTCCTCTATCCCTGCCCTTTTTCGATAAGGCGATCAGTGCCCACAGGGTAATCGCCACCGGTACGGCGGCGCCGAGCAAGGGCAGCAGCAAGGCGGGTTGACGGATCACCATGGGTAGCAACTGGGTGGCGCTGGCGAAGCCGATCACCCAGAAGCGCAGGCGACGGCTATGCCGGGCAAACCAGAAGCTGGCCAGTACGGCGAGCAAGGCGATGGAGGTCAGGATCAGGTCGGGTGTGGGTAGCTCCCACACCCCGGCGAAACCGAGCCGGGTGCCGATGATGCTGGCGAGAATCGCCAGCAGAGTATAGCTGGTGACGATCTCGACCTTGCTCCATGAGCTTTGCCCGCTCATGCAATGCTTTCGGCGCCGCGCATATACGGGCGCAGCACCTCGGGCACGGTGATCGAGCCATCGGCGTTCTGGTAGTTCTCCATCACCGCGACCAGGGTGCGGCCTACGGCGAGGCCGGAGCCGTTGAGGGTGTGTACCAGTTCGGGCTTGCCGGTTTCCGGGTTGCGCACGCGGGCTTGCATGCGGCGGGCCTGGAAGTCTTCGTCGTTGGAGCAGCTGGAGATTTCGCGGTAGGTCTGCTGGCTGGGCAGCCACACTTCCAGATCGAACGTCTTGGTCGCGGCAAAGCCCATGTCGCCGGTGCACAGCAGCAGGTTGCGATAGGGCAAGCCGAGCAGTTGCAGCACTTTTTCAGCGTGGCCGACCATTTCATCGAGCTGCGCATAGGAGTCGCTGGCGCGGGTGATTTGCACCATCTCGACTTTCTCGAATTGGTGCTGGCGAATCATCCCGCGCACGTCACGGCCGTAGCTGCCGGCCTCGGCGCGGAAACACGGGGTATGCCCGGTGAAACGCAGCGGCAATGCATCAGCATCTTGAATGGTGTCGCGCACCAGATTGGTCAGCGGCACTTCGGCGGTGGGCACCAGGTAGCGCTTGGTATCGCCGACCTGGGTGGAGAACAAATCTTCTTCGAACTTGGGCAGCTGACCCGAGCCCTGCATGCTTTCGGCGTTGACCAGCAGCGGCACGTTGCACTCCAGATAACCGTGCTCGCCGGTGTGCAGGTCGAGCATGAACTGGGCTAGCGCGCGATGCAGGTGCGCCAGCTGGCCGCGCAGCACGGTGAAGCGCGCGCCGGAAAGCTTGACCCCGGTTTCGCCGTCGAGCCAGCCATGGCGCTCGCCCAGTTCCACGTGATCTTTTACCGGGAAATCGAAGTCGCGAGGGCTGCCCCAGCGGGTGATTTCCTGGTTGTCGTGTTCGTCTTTGCCCAGCGGCACCGATTCGTGCGGAATATTCGGAATGGTCAGGGCAATCGCCGTGAGCTTGGCCTGCACCTCGGCCAGCGCCTGTTCGTTGGCCTTAAGCTTGTCGCCAAGCCCGGCCACTTCGGCCATCAGCGCGGCGACGTCTTCACCCTTGGCCTTGGCCTGCCCGATCGACTTGGAGCGGGTATTGCGCAGGTTCTGCAGCTCTTGCGTCTCGGTGGAGAGCTGCTTGCGCTCGCTTTCCAAGGCCTCGAAGGCGGTCACGTCGAGCGTGTAACCACGGGTTTCCTTGAGGCGTGCGGCGGTTTCGACCAGGCGCGAGCGCAGCAGTGCGGGATCCAGCATGAGGTGTGCAGTCCGTCTATGGCTTGAACGCTCGATTATCGCTGTGCAGCCTGCACTGCCGCAATGC
>NZ_JAPDPE010000134.1 GCF_026283955.1 Dyella silvatica
TGCGCTGGAGCATGCGCTAAGCCAGCATGGCGACGCGCCAAGCATCGTGGTTGCCAGTGCGGGCACCGTGAATACGGTGGACTTCGACGATCTCGCCGCTATCGCCGCACTCAAGCAGCGTTATGGCTTCTGGTTGCATGTCGATGCGGCGTTCGGCGGTATCGCTGCGGCGTTCGAGCCGCGCAGGGCGCTGTTGGCGGGCATCGAGTTTGCCGATTCCGTGACGGTCGATGCGCACAAGTGGCTCAATGTGCCCTACGACTGTGCGTTGCTCTATACCGCGCATTTGCCGCTGCAGCTTGAGGTATTCCAGAACCACTCTGCGTATCTGTCGGCGCCGGTTGCCGTCGCGGATAATTTTTTGCATCTGACGCCGGAGAACTCACGGCGTTTCCGCGCACTGCCGTTGTGGATGAGCCTGCTCGCCTACGGCCGTGAAGGCTATGCCGAATTGGTCGAGCGCAACTGCGCGTCGGCACAATATCTCGGAAGCCTGATCGAGACCGATCCGCGTTTTCGCCTGGCTGCGCCGGTGCGGCTCAATGTGGTGTGTTTCACGCTTGCCGATGCAGACAAGGCGGCCCTGGCTCAATTGCACCAACGGCTGCAGCATGACGGTACGGCATATCTCTCGCCTTCTGTGCTCGATGGCCGGCCCATACTGCGCGTAGCCATCTGTAACTGGCGTACGACCAACGCAGACATGGATCTGACCTTTGCAGCGCTACAACGGCTAGCCTGATTCGAACGGGGGCATCGTGCACGGATATTTACGTCTTATGGGATGGTTGTGCCTGCTTGCCCTGTGGCTGCCGATAGCCGCGACAGGCGCCGAGGCGCTTCCCGAGTTGCATGGACACGTCAACGACTACGCCCAGGTGCTTGGTGCACGCGCGGCCGGGATCGATGCGCAACTGACCGAGCACGAGCGAGTCACCGGCGATCAGGTGGTGGTGCTGACGGTCACGGATCTTGGCGGGCAGGATATCGAAAGCTATTCCAATGCCGTTTTCACGCAATGGAGGCTTGGCCATAAAGGCGTCGATAACGGTGTCTTGATCATTGTCGCCGTGAACGATCACCGCACGCGGATCGAAGTAGGCTACGGCCTGGAAGGAAGGCTTACCGATCTGGCGAGCTCGCAGATTTTGCGCCAGGCCATGCATCCGCGTTTCGCCAGTGGCGACTATGCCGGGGGCGTCGAGGCGGGTGTCGAGGGCGTGTTGGCGGTCTTGGGCAATGACAGCGTCGCCGCGGGAGCTGCGGCGACGGATGACAGTCCGCAGGGGATTATCGCGCGAGAAGGTTTCTTCGCTTCAGGTGCGTGGTTGTTCGTGCTTTTCACTTTGCTTTTCGTCGTCATGTTCACCTGGATGACGACAACGCTGGGTGGCTTATGGAGTTATCTGCTGCTGGGGCCGCTGTGCATTCCGTTGCTGCGCTTCGTCTTTCCATGGTCAGTCGTTGGCGGCTCATTCGCGCTTTATCTGGTGGTGGCCTGGTGGCTGCGTCGCCGCAAGATGCGCTTGGAGTACGACATAGTTCAACAGGGCAGCAACAACGCGCGGTCGCACAGGAAGGCCAGCGTGACCGCATGGCCACCATCGTTGTGGCAGGTTCTGACATGGAGCGGACCCAGCGTCGCCGTCGTCGCCGCAACCCATGCCCGTAAGGGTCGAAGATCGCGTGGTCGCGCGGATTCGTCCTCGTCCTCCAGCACATTCGATTCGAGCAGTTCCAGTTCGGACTCGTCGAGTTCCAGCTCGGATTACTCCGGCGACGGCGGCAGCTCGGGCGGTGGCGGCGCATCCGATAGCTGGTGAGTTAGGGTCCCTAGGGCTGCACCGGCTTGGGCGGGGCAATGCACTGCTTGTCGCGAAACAGCGGCCACTCCTGGCATTCCCGGCCATCGGGAAACACGCAGACGCCATCCTGGTTGCCCGCCGCATCCTTGCGGATATCGAGCTTGCCGCCTTGCTTGATGCAGGAGACGGAGGCGGGGTTGGCCATGCCGACGACGGGAGTCTGGGTTGAATTGGCCGCCGCCGGTTGGCTGGACGTGGACGGGTTGTCCTTGGCGGAGCAGCCGATTAGCAACACGATGAGCAGGGTGGTGCCGAGGGTACGCTTCATGATGGTTTCTGCCTTTGGCTCGCGAGCGGAATACGGGTGGACCGTACACGCGAGAAGCATGGCAAGGGAAGCGTTACCGGCCTGAACCGGTAACGCTTCCGTAGAGCTACGACCCCGGATGACGCGAGGTCACCAGATCTTTACCTGCTTATCGCCAGAGCGGACCATCTTGGCGTCGGCCTTGCATTGGAATGCCTGCGCAAAGGCGGGCATGTTCGACGGAGCGCCGATGGCGCGGAACTGTGCCGGCGCATGCGGATCGGTGTTGATCTGCGTCAGCAGCGCTTCCTGGCGGATATTGCCGCGCCATACCCGGGCCCAGTTGAGGAAGAAGCGCTGGTCCTGGGTGTAGCCGTCGATTTTCTTGCTGGCTTCGGCGGGGTTCTTGCTCAAGGCCATTTGCAAGGCATCGTAGGCGGCGTTGATGCCGCCGAGGTCGCCGATGTTCTCGCCCATGGTGAGCTGGCCGTTGACGAACTTGCCGGGCAGCGCTTCATAGCGGTTGAACTGCTCGGCCAGCTTGGCGGTGCGTGCTTCGAAGGCCTTGCGATCGTCGTCGGTCCACCAATTGACGTTATTGCCCTGGGCATCGAACTTGCTGCCTTGGTCGTCGTAACCGTGGCCCATTTCATGGCCGATGACCGCACCGATGCCGCCGTAGTTGAGGGCGTCGTCGGCATGCGCATCGAAGAACGGGGATTGCAGGATGGCCGCCGGGAACACGATTTCATTTTTCTGCGGGCTGTAATACGCATTCACCGTTTGCGGCGTCATGCCCCATTCGCTGCGATCGACCGCTTTACCGATTTTGCCGACCATGTAGTCGTAATTGAATTTGCTCGCCGCCTGCACATTATCGAAGTAAGCGCCCGGCTTGATCGTCAGGCCGCTCCAGTCACGCCATTTGTCGGGATAGCCGATCTTCGGCGTAAAGGCCGCCCATTTCTCCAAGGCCTTTTGCTTGGTAGCCTCGCTCATCCACGGCAGCTGTTCGATGCGTGATTTGTAAGCGGCACGCAGGTTGTCGACCATCTCTTGCGCGCGCTGTTTCGAGGTCGGCGAGAAATTGTCTTTGACGTAGAGCTGCCCTAGCGCCATGCCCATGCTTTCATTGACGGTGTCGAGGGAGCGCTTCCAGCGCGCCTTGATTTCCTTCTGGCCGTTCAGGGTTTGCGCGTTGAAGGCAAAGTCTTCTTGCTGAAACGGCTTGGACAAATAAGCCGCTGCATTCTCGATAGCGTGGAAACGCAGATAAGCCTGCCAATCGGCTACCGATACATCGCCTAGCATCTTGTCGAATTCAGCGAAGAATTTCGGCTGCGACAAGGAGAAGCCATTTTTTACATCGGCGCCTTGCGCCTTGAAGAACGTGGCCCAGTCAAAATGCGGGGTGACCTGACTGGCTTCGGCGAAGCTGACGTAGTGGTAGCGATTTTCCGGCTTGCGCAACTCGGTGGGAATCATTGAGACACCGGCCAGCCGCGTTTCAATCGTCATCACCGCTTTGGCCTGCGCCTGCGCATCGGTGGTGCCGGTCAGCTCCAGCAGCTTGGCGATGTGTGCGACATAGGCGGTACGGATTTTTTCGAAGTCCGGCTTGCTGTAGTACTCGGCGGTAGGCAAGCCCAGGCCGCCCTGCCCGGTGTAGGCGATCTGTTGGTTGGAATCTTTGAAGTCGGCATTGCCGCCAAAACGGAAACCGACGCCGTCGCCATCGGCGTAGCTGTCACGGATATAGGCGGCGATATCGGTGCTGTTCCTGAGCGCGGCAATGCGGGCGAGCTTGGGTTTGATCGGCTCGAAGCCGGCCTTGTCGATGGCTGCCTCATCCATGCCCGAGGCGTACAGGTAACCGATCTTCTGTTCAATCGAGCCCGCGCTGGCTTTATCCGCATTCTTGGCGGCGTTCTCGACGATTTTGCGCTGCACATCGAGGCTGTCTTCGCGCAACATGTCGAACGAGCCCCAGCGGGTGCGATCCGCGGGAATCGGGTGGGCGGCTACCCATTTGGCATTGACGAAGCCATTGAAGTCATTGCATGCGTCGATCTTGTGGTCGAGCTCGTTGATGTTGAAGTCGCCGGACGATGCGCTAGCGCTGCCGATGCTCAGGGCCAGACCGACAGCGCAGGCCAGCGGTTTCAATAGACGGTAGTTCACAAAATCTCCTTACAAGACGAAAGTCGTAGCGCACCCGAACGCTCGGCTGCATTCGCAAACTAGTCAGACTTGCGGTGTACGTCAAAGTGTCGAAGGTCATTGCCGATCTTCAGGCATCGACCCGTATAGGGGTAGTGATGCTGCGACTGGGGCTGATCCGGTATACGCAGCGGCGCGCACCGGCAAGCAGGTGTTGCTCGCGCACGACCCGAGTGTCGGCGCCGAGCACTTCCTGGAACAGTTCCAGTTCGGCGCGGCAGAAGCCTTGGCAGGCCTGGGCGGCGGCGCAGATAGGGCAGTGATCTTCGATCAGCAGCCAGTCCTGACCATCGCGTTCGGCGCGGGCCATATAGCCTTCGCGGTCGCGTACGGCCGCCAGCTTGCGCACGCGATCGCCGATGCTGCGTGCCTGGCCGATGCTTTCCAGATAGAGCTGGCGGCTCTCTTCGCGGCGGGCATCGATCAACCGATCCACACCGGTATCGCCGAACAGGCTGCGCACGGAGGTAATCAGATCCAGGGCCAGCTGTGCGTGGGCATCGGGAAAGCGTGCATGCACCGCGCGGGTCAGGGTCCACAGCTGACGTGGCCGTCCGGCACTGCTGCTGCGCTCGGTCTGGCCTTGCAGCAAGCCGGCGTCGACCAGTTTCTGCACTTGCTGGCGCATCGCCTCGGCGGTGATCTGGATAGCTTTGGCCAGGGCCGTCGTGCTTTGCGGCCCCTGCGTCTTCAGCTGCAGCAGGATGCGTTCGGCGGTGGGTTCGCTAAGGCTGTTCGAGGCGGTGTGATTCAAGATTGTCATTATCCAAGCTGTTGCTTGCTTAATTCGGGCGCTGCCGCTTAATATGCAAGCGTTAACTTGGATATTAGGCGCGATAACCGCGCATTGTCGAGGGCGTATGTCTGCTGCTGTTTCTTCGGTTACCGCGTCATGGTCCGGTTTGCTGTCTGGCCGCAATGGTGTGCGCTCGCTGGCCTTGGCCGGCGGCACCGCTTTGCACGCGATCAATATCTATGTGGTGACCACGATCATGCCTTCGATCGTGGCGGATATTGGCGGCCTGGCTTATTACGCCTGGAATACCACGTTGTTCGTGATCGCCTCGATCATTGGCGCCACCCTGGCGGCGCGTCTGGCCGATCGCTGGGGCGGCCGGGGCGCGTATTTGCTGGCGCTGGCGGTGTTCTCGCTGGGTTCGCTGGTTTGCGCAGTGGCACCGTCGATGCCCTGGATGCTCGCCGGGCGTAGTTTGCAGGGGCTGGGCGGTGGCGTGCTGGTGTCGCTGGCCTATGTGTTGATACGGCAGGTGTTCGAGCCTGCGTACTGGTCACGGGCCATGGGCCTGGTGTCGGCGATGTGGGGCGTGGCGACGTTGTCCGGCCCGGCCATCGGCGGCTTGTTCGCGCAGGCGGGCGATTGGCGCGCGGCGTTTTGGGCCTTGTTTCCGGCAGTGATCGTGTTGGCGCTTGTCGTGTGGCTATGGCTACCGTCGACGGAGCGCAATGCGGCATCGGCTACGGGTATTCCGGGCGGAAGGCTGGCCTTGCTCGCCTTGTCGGTGTTGGCGATTTCACTGGCCAGTCTGACCACGTCGCGTGGCCTGCAAGCGCTGGGTGTGGGCCTAGGCTTGCTGTTGGCGGCATGGATCGTTCGCTGGGATCGCCGTGCCACGGATCGTTTACTGCCCAGCAACGCCTATCGTCCCTCGCGGCTGTTGGCAATCTATCTCGCGATGAGCTTGCTGGTGATCGGCAGCACGGTGGAAATTTTCGTGCCGTATTTCTTGCAGGTCATTCACGGCTACAGCCCATTGATGGCCGGGTTTCTCACGGCGGTGATGGCGGGCGGCTGGAGTTTCGGCTCGGTGCTGAGTGCGGGCCGCAGCGAGTCGTTCGCCGCTCGGGCCATCCGCACCGGCCCACTGTTGATGGCTTTATCACTGGCGTGTCTGGCGTGGCTGCTGCGGCAGGCGCAGGGGTTCGATCACGGTGCGGGGTTTGCGCTGATGTGCTTTGCCCTGGTCGGTGTCGGCCTCGGTATCGGCATGGCATGGCCGCACCTGCTGACGGCCTTGCTGGCCTCTGCACCGGCTGGGGAGGGCAGTTTGGCCTCGTCGTCGATTTCCACCGTGCAGCTCTATGCCATGTCCGTAGGAGCGGCCTTGGCCGGACTCATCGCCAATGCTGCGGGGCTGAGCGATCCGGGTGGCCTGGAAGGCGCACGTCATGCGGTGCCCTGGGTCTTCGGCAGCTTTGCCGTGCTGGCGGCGTTGGGATTGCCCGCGGCACGGCGTGCGGCCATCGCGACTACCGAATAAGCACGATGGATGGCGGCGATAGCGGCTGTACCCCTCAAGAAATCTTGATACATCTCAACCACGATAAGGATCGAATCATGGCGATCGAACTGTTGCCACTGCCGTATGCGCGCGACGCCTTGGAGCCGCATATCTCTGCCGAGACACTGGACTATCACTACGGCAAACATCACCAAGCCTATGTGACCCATCTCAATAACCTGATCAAAGGTACCGAGTTCGAGCACGCCGAGCTTGAGCAGATCATCGAGAAATCATCGGGCGCGCTGTTCAACAATGCCGCGCAGATCTGGAATCACAGCTTTTATTGGAGCTCGCTTAGCCCGCGTGGCGGCGGTGAGCCTACCGGCAAGCTAGCCGATGCGATCACCGCGGCGTTTGGTTCGTTTGCGCAGTTCAAGGAGGAGTTCAACAAATCGGCGGCGGGCAATTTCGGTTCCGGCTGGACCTGGCTGGTGCAGCACTCCGGTGGCTCGCTGGGTATCGTCAATACGTCCAATGCGGCTACGCCAATCACTGGAAATCACCAGCCGTTGCTCACCGTCGACGTATGGGAGCACGCGTACTACATCGATTACCGCAATCTCCGGCCGAAATACCTGGAGGCCTTCTGGCAGCTGGTGCATTGGGAGTTTGCTGCGGACAACATGGTCTGAAGCGGTTCGGGTCTGCGTAGAGGGCTTGCTGAGGTTGCCGTGGCTTCTTACTTGTTCCGAAAAAGGCGTGCCCTTCGGTCGCAGGGAGGGGCTTCCCTGCAAGGTTTACGACTTGGGAAAAGCGAGTTCGATCAGCAATCCGGGTTGGGCATCGTCGAGTTTCAAGCGGATTCCGTGCAGGTCGGCGACCGCCGCAACCAGTGATAGCCCCAGGCCGCAACCGGGTGTGCTGCGGCTGCTGTCTAGCCGTACGAAGCGCCGTAATACGCGTTCGCGGGCCTCGGCTGGAATGCCTGGGCCAGTGTCGGCAATACGTCCGATCAGCGCGTCGGGCGTGGCTTGCAGGGTCAGGTCGATACGTGAACCCGATGGGGTGTGATGCAAGGCGTTTTCGATCAAGTTCGCCAACATCTGCGTGAGCAGGGCACGGTCGCCGCGCAGTCGCTGTCCAGGATGGATCTGCGCGGCAAAATGCTGCCCATGATCTTCGGCAACCGGTAGGTAGGTTTCCACGATGGTATCGAACATGGCCGACAGATCGAATTCTTCGAAGCCGGCTTGGCGCTGGCGCGATTCCACGCTGGCGATGCGCAGCAGCGCACGAAAGGTGGCCAGCAAGTCATCGATGTCGAGCAGGGTCTGTTCGGCGCTTTCGCGCAGTTGGTTTTCACTGACGTTTCGTTCGAGGTCGGCCTCCAGCCGTTGCCGGATATGCGTCAGCGGCGTGCGCAGGTCGTGGGCGATGTCGTTGGAAACCTGCCGCATGCCCTCCATCAGTACGCGCATGCGTTGCAGCATATGGTTGAGTCGCGCGGCGAGGCGGTCGAACTCGTCGCCACGTCCCGAGCCAGTAATCACCAGGGTCTGCTCACCTTCAAGCACGCGTTCGGCCAGCTCGCCGAGCGCGTCGACGCGGCGCAGATAAAACCAGCTGGTCATGCCGCCGATAAGCAGCACCAGCAAGATCGCCACGACACCGACGTCGATAAAGCGCTCGCTGAGTACCTCGCCAAGCTCGACCACACTGCGGTTATCGCTGCCGACGACCAGCCAGCGGCCGTCGGCCAGGCGGATCGCGTAGAGGTGCATCTGGTCGGCGTCGCCACCGTCTTCGCCCTGCGCGCCGCTCAGCGGCACGGTATGCCATCCGGGCGTGCGCGGGTGGTAGCTGAGATTTCCGGCGATGCGCTGACCGCTGGCATCGGTCAGCAGGTAGTAGTCCGGGCCGACCGGGGAGACCGCCGCACGCTGGCGTATCTGCATATCCAGCGTGCCGTCGGTGGCCGCTTGCTGCAAGCTCACCATTTCGGTTTTTACCTCGGCGCGCAGTTGCCGTTCGGCGTAGACGCCGACACTCCACCAGGCGATGCCGAGCAGGGCGGCAATCAGCGCCGCAAACAGCAGCGCCTGCAGCACCGCCATGCGGAACGCCGCGGTACTGAACAGATTACCGCGCAGCACGTAGACAATACCCGACGCTGCGTACGGTGTGCAGCAGCTCCTCATCGAAGCCGCGATCGATCTTGCTGCGCAGGCGGCTGATATGCGTTTCGACCACGCTGGTTTGCGGATCGAAGTGAAACTCCCAGACGTGTTCGAGCAGCATGGCGCGGGTAACCACGCGGCCACTGTGCGACATCAGATACTCAAGCAAGCGGAATTCGCGTGGTTGCAGTTCGATCAGCCGGCCAGCGCGATGCACTTCACGGCTGATCAGGTCCAGCTCCAGGTCGGCGAGCCGAAGACGTGTCGGGGTTTCGCTCATGCGTGGTCGGCGTGAGAGCGCGGCCAGACGTGCCCGCAGTTCGATCATCGCAAAGGGCTTGGCCAGGTAATCGTCGGCACCGGCCTCCAGGCCTTCGACGCGAGCATCGACTTCGCCCAGGGCAGAAACCATCAGTACCGGCAGCTCCGATCCGGCGGCACGCAGCTCGCGCACCATGGTCAGCCCGTCCATACGCGGCAGCATGCGGTCGACCACCAGCAGGTCGTACTGGCCCTGGGATGCCATTGACAGGCCCTGGTAGCCATCGGCCACGTTGTCGATATACAGGTCGGCCTGGTGCAAGCCGGCGGCGATGTGGGTGGCGGTGGTGTGGTCGTCTTCGACGATCAGGATGCGCATAAGGTAAACATTTTCATAGAGGCACTTTGCATATTGGGGTCGCGTTCCTTACCGATCGGTAAGTCCAACGCATCGGTTCGGTCATACCACCCACCTAATGTCGATCAGATGACAGCGGGCATGACAGTTGATCGTCGACGCCGCCGGCTGGCCAGTCGTATTCATTGATCGCAAGGATTTACTTATGGCTCGAACGCATATTGGCCGTTTCTTGGTGGGTTTCGCCGCGGTAACTGGGGTGGCGTCGGCTATGGCGTCGAATGCCGCTACGGACGAGGTTCCTGTGGCGAAGCCGGCGGCTTCGAATGAGGCAGCGGAGCGGGACCCGTCGTCGACGGACAAAACGGCTGCCAACAAAGCGGTCGACTTACAGGCGCTGAAAGTCACCGCGCAAACCACCCCGGCTGAAATGGCCCGGGCTATTCAGCAAAGCGCGCCGAATATCGTCAATGTATTGCCGGCGACCGAAATCCAGAAGCTGCCCGACGTCAATGCCGCCGAAGCGGTGCGACGGGTGCCGGGTATCTCGCTGGAAAGCGATACCGGCGAGGGGCGTTTCGTCAATATCCGTGGCCTGGATGCGGATCTCAACGGCACCACGTTTGGTGGTGTGCGCTTGCCGCCGACCAATGTCGCATCCCCGCAGGGCGGTGGCCGCGCGGTAGCCTTCGACTCGATCCCGACCGGTTTGATCGGCGCGATCACCGTGACCAAGACCAACACGCCCGATCAGGACGCCGAGGCCCTGGGCGGCACCATCGAGATCACCCCGAAGCAGGTGCCGCCGGGCAAAGATCGCTTTTTTGAGGCAGAAATCGGCTCGGGTATCGAGACCCTGCGCAGTACTCCGATCAAGGATTACTCACTCAGCGGCGGCGGTCGTTTTGGCGCCAACAATGCTTTCAGCTTTATCGGCACCGTCGCTTATTACGAAGACAAGCGTGGCGTGGACGATATCGAGGGCTCGTACGCCGACGATCAGGCCAACGGCACGCCTGACAAGGTGATGAATGACTTTGAGCAGCGCTACTACCGCTATCACCGTCGCCGGCTTGGCTATGGCGGCGAGTTCAACTACGAGCCGGATGCGGACAATCGCTGGTACGTGCGTTACTTCGATGCGGGCTATACCGAGTCGGTGAATCGCCAGCGCCTGACGTACAACCTGTTTCAGGGCGGCACGGGCTCGGTGATGACCGATCCGAACAACCCGAAAGGCTTTATCGATCCGAATGTCACCTACGACAAATCGCTGCGTGACGAGAAGGAAACCATCGACACCCGCGTGCTCACCTTAGGCGGCGAGAATCATTTCCCGAGTTTCAAGATCGACTATCTGGTCGCGGCGACTTACGGCTCGTATAACAAACCATTCGATTACAACACCGATTTTTCCAGCCCCGGTGCGGTGCGTGTGGCCTACGACAATATCAGCGACCCGCGCTATCCGCGTTTCAATAATCTCAGTGGCCCCAATCCGCTCGATCCGACGAACTACACACTGTCGAGTCTGCAGAACAGTACCGAGCACGATCACAACCAGGAATACACGGGCGCGTTCAACGTTACGATTCCCACGGACTTTTTCCAGAGCACGGACCGGCAGGGTACGGAAGAAAGCCTCAAGTTCGGTGTCAGCGCGCGCATGCGTGATCGTCACGGCAGCATCGAGCGCTTTACCTATAGCGTGCCGACACTGCCGATGACTCAGTTTGCTGGCCAGAAGCTGGTCACCTTCTACGATAATCACTACCAGAACGGCTACAACCTCAATGGCACCGGGATACGCAATTTCTTTTTCAGCAATCCCGGCCTGTTTCCGCTGGCTAACCCGCTGGGAGACCAGCAGAACGAGGCGCAGGGCGCGTCGAGTGCCAGCGAAGACGTCTATGCGGCCTATGGCCAGTATCAATTCTCGCCGACCGATAAACTAGGCGTGCTCACCGGCGTTCGTTGGGAGCGCACGCTGGCGACCTACACCGGCAATCAAATCCTGAAAGATACCAACGGCAATTTTATCGGCGCGCTGTCCAATTCGCGCCAGCACGGCTACGGCAATTTCTTTCCGACGGTGCAGCTGCGCTATGAATTGGCGGACGATTTGATCGCCCGCGGCAACTACTCCAAGACGATTGCCCGCCCAGGCTTCAACCAGGTCACCGCCGCTGTCTTGATCGATCCTTCGGCGGATAACGTGACCCAGGGCAACCCGAACCTCAAGCCGACCACCAGTGACAATTTCGATGTCTCTTTGGAGTACTACCTCAATGACGGCGGCATTGCCTCGGTAGGCGTGTTCGATAAAGAGTTGAGCAACTACATCATCAACAAGGAAGAGGTCGGCGTCATCTTCCCGAACAATGGCTTGTTCGCGGGCTTCACAGGTGCTGCCAAGGTATTTACCTTCGATAACCTCAGCAGTGCGTATGCGCGTGGTGTCGAGCTGAACTATCAGCAGAAATTCAGCATGCTGCCCGGTTGGCTCGGTGGTTTCGGCGTGGGTGTCAACTACACCTATGTCAATTCCAACGCGGAAATTCGCCCAGGTGAGCATCTGCAATTGCCGTCGACATCACGCAACACCGGTAACCTGATGTTGTTCTATGACAAGGGCGGCTTGAATCTGAATCTTGGTGCCTATTACGTCAGCAAGAATATTTTCGGCGTCGGTAGTTCGGCGGCGACAGATATTTGGTCGCAGGCGCGTTTCTCGCTGGATTTCGGTGCGAGCTACGCGATAGACAAACAATGGTCGCTGTTTCTCAACGCCAAGAACCTGACCAATACGCGACTGAAGTTCACCGAAGGTCCGACCAACGCGCGGCCGATCCAGCGTGAGTTCTACGAGCAGACCATCACGGTGGGCGCGCGTTTCAAGCTTTGATTTCGATGCCTGCGCGTTGAAGTTCAATCACCAAGCCCCTTGCTTGCTGGGGAGGGGCTGATCTTTTTTCTGTCAAGGATGTTCCATGAAGACTCTTGCTTTCGCCTTGCTGCTGGCTACGGGCGCCATCGCGCCAGTGATGGCCGATTCATCGGCTGCCGCACCTTATGTGGTCAAGCAGCATTATGTTCTTGGTGGCGCGGGCGGCTGGGATTACCTCAGCATTGACCCGGCTTCGCGCCATCTTTTTATTGCCCGCGACGATCGTGTGATGGTGGCCGATGCCAATAGCGGCAAGCTGATCGGGGAAATTCCCGGCATGCAGCACGCGCATGGCGTGGCCTTGGTGCCGACGATGCATCGCGGTTTTGTCAGCAATGGTCACGGCGACAATGTCACCACCATCGATCTGGATACGCTAAAAAGCACCGGCCATATCGCACTGAGCGGCAAAGACCCCGATGCGATCATTTACGATGCGGTCGGCGGGCAGCTGCTGACGATGAATGGTCATAGCAACAACATCAGCGTGATCGATCCGCAGGCCGGCAAAGAAGTCGCGACGATCGCGGTGCCCGGTCGCCCCGAATTTGCGGTCACCGATGGCAACGGTCACTTGTTCTTGAACCTGGAAGACAAGGGCGAACTGGTTCGCGTCGATCTGAAAGCGCGCAAGGTGCTCGACGTATGGGCGTTGGCGCCGTGTGAAGGGCCGACCGGCCTGGCATTCGACGCGACCAATCAGCGGCTGTTCTCGGTCTGCGATAACAACATGATGATTGTTACCGACGCGAGCAATGGGCACCAGGTGGCCAAGCTGCCGATCGGCAAGGGCCCGGATGCGGTGGTTTTCGATGCCGAGCGCCATGTCGTGCTCAGCTCCAACGGCGATGGCACGCTGACCGTGGTTCACCAGGACAGCGCCGACAAGTACAGCGTGCTCGCCAATGTAAGCACGCAGAAGACCGCACGCACGCTGGCCTTGGACCCCAGCACGCATGAGGTTTTCCTGGTTGCCGCCCATTCGGCTGACAAGGGCAAACCGGTGGATGGCTTCGGCGTGCTGGTCGTCGCACCGCACTAAGCCTTAGCGCTGCCAGCACCGTAGATGGGGGCGGGGAGAATCCCTGCCCCCATGGCGTAGCCGGTATGCCGAAGTGCGGGCGCTCTGCTTTATCATTCGCGGATGCCAAACACTTCAGCGCTTAGTTTCCGTACGGCTACGGCCGCCGATATCGACACCATCGTCGCCCTGGTCGAGTCTGCTTATCGCGGCGACTCTGGCCGGCGCGGCTGGACGACCGAGTCTGACCTGCTCGACGGCCAGCGCACCGATGCGGAAGGCGTCGCCGCACTGATTTCCCAGCCGGACAGCGTGATCCTGCTGGGTGAAAGTCACGGCTTTCTGCGTGCTTGCTGTCATATCGAAAAGCAGGGTGACGCGGGTTACTTCGGCATGTTTGCGGTCGATCCGGATGGGCAGGGCGCTGGTACCGGCCGCGCTATGCTGGAGCAAGCCGAGCGCATGGCCCGTGAGCAGTGGCATTGCTGCGCGATGCATATGACGGTGATCGTGCAGCGTGATGAGTTGATTGCCTGGTATGAGCGCCGCGGTTACCGGCGCACCGGCGAATATCGGCCGTTCCCCTATGGCCAGGCTCGCTTTGGTATCCCCAAGCGGGACGACCTGCGCTTTGAGCTGCTGATCAAACCGCTGGCTGAGGTGCCTGCGTGAACGGCTGGATCAGGGTCGGCATCCGCAGCGAATTGTTGCCTGGCGAATTCAAGGTGGTCTGGGATGGCGACACCGCGATCGCTGTCTACAATGTCGGCGGCGACCTGTATGCCATCGAAGACGTTTGCACGCATGACGGTGGCGA
>NZ_JAPDPE010000135.1 GCF_026283955.1 Dyella silvatica
GCCGAGTTGGTGTGGAAATACTTGATGCCCGCGCCGTTGTTGATGTTGTTGACGGTGTTGGTCACGTTGGTGACGTTCTGGTTGGTCGCGTACAACTGCGAACCATTCACCGCATCGGTGCTGGCCGCACTTAACGTGCCCGCCGTCAGATTGGTGATCTTCACGCCGCCCGCCGGCGCACCGGTGCCGCCCGTGGCGCCGAGCGTGATGGTGTTGCCACCGGCCGCGTCGTACTTCACCGCGATAGCCGCCGTGTTTACCGCGTCGGTATTCAACGCGGTAAGCGCCGCGCCGACATTAGCGTTGACCGTGCTGCCGGTGTTGGCACCGGTCGCACTGATCGCGTTGGTGGTGTAGGAAGGCGCGGTGAATGCGCCTGTCGTCGGATCCATCGCCGCACCGCCGCCCAGCGCGCTCACCGTATTCTGGCCGACTTGATTGAGCTGGCTGACGTTAACGGCATCAGTCGCCTGGCTGCCTGCGGCGACGCCGGTGATCTGCCGGCCGCTGCCATTGTTGGCAATGTTCAACTCACCGCCGGAGTTGCTGCTGCCGACGGCATAGCCGGTATAGCCCGTCTGTGCACCGCGAGTCGCGGAGGCATAGCTGCCCAACGCAATACTGTTGGCCGTGCTGGCGCTGGCCTGGCGACCGATCGCGATGCCTTGCGCCGCCGAGGACGCCGAGTTGTCACCGAAGGCCAGGCCGTAGCCTCCCGCCGCCGTGGTGCTGGCTGCCGAGCCAAACGCGATCGAAGACGCACCGACCGCCGAGGTGCCATTGCCGATGCCGATGGCATCGGTGCCCGACACGGTCGACTTGGAAGCAAACGATCCGACGTTGCTGACCGAGATGGCGCCGATGCCACTGGCATTGGCGATGGAACCGATCGCCACCGAGCCGCCATTGGCGCCGCTCGATTGCGCACCGTTGCCGATAGCGACGCTATTGTTGGTGCTGGAGCTGGCATTGGCGCCGACCGCGATGCTGTTGCTGCCGCTGGCTGTGGCGCTGGCACCCTGCGCGATCGAGCTGCCGCCGGTCGCCGTGGCGCCGTTGCCCAGGGCGATATCGTTCGCGGTGGTTGGCGTACCGCTGACACCGGCGACGGCATTGAGACCTTGGGCAATCGCGTTGTTGCCATAGGCCTTGGCGACCGGACCGACGGCGACGCTGTCGGTGCCGACGGCGCTGCTGTCGGCCTTGGTCGAGCTGGCGTGGAAATACTTGATGCCTGCTCCGTTAGTGATGTTGCTAACGGTGTTGGTCACGTTGGTGACGTTCTGATTGGTCGCGTACAACTGCGAACCATTCACGGCATCCGTGCTTGCGGCACTCAACGTGCCGGCAGTCAGGTTGGTGATCTTCACCCCACCCACCGGCGCACCGGCACCGCCGGTCGCACCGAGCGTGATGGTGTTGCCGCCAGCTGCGTCATATTTGACGGCGATATTGGCGGTGTTGTTGACGTTGTTATTGAGCGCCGTCAGCGCGCCACCGACCGTGGTCTGTGCTGTCGGGGCACTGACGGCACCGGTGGCGCTGACGCCGTTGATCGGCTGGCTGAAGCCGCTGATGTTGCCGGTGGCTGCGTTGTAGCTGGCGCCGCCGCCCAGCGTGCTTGCCGTCGACGTGCCCAGATTGTTGACGCCGGTCGCTACCGAGTTCAATTGCGAACCGTTGATGGCATCGGTGCTGGTCGCCGAGATCACGCCGGCCGCCACGTTCTGGATCTGCCGCTCGTTACCCGCCGAACCGACCGACACCACACCGCTGGCCGCCTTGGCGATACCCGCCACCGCGCCGCCGTACAGTGCCGTGGTGCCGGTATGCGGCGCCGCCGTGATCGAACCGGCGCCCAGCGCAACGTCATTGACGTTGCCTGCCACAGCACCCAAGCCGATCCCGACCGCCTTATTGGCCGACGCGGTACTATCCCTTCCCAGCGCCAGGGAGTCAGCACCCGAGGCGGCGGAACTGATGCCCAAGGCAACGGCATTAGTGGCACTCGCTGCGGCGCCGCTGCCGATGGCCAGGGCGTTCTTAGCGCTTGCGTTGGCAAACGTTCCCAGCGCAACCGTCGCCGCCCCGTTGGTTATCGCACCCGCGCCGAGCGCCAATGACTGTCCACCGGCAGCAGAGGCACGATCGCCGATGACGACGTCAGAATTGTTCGTTGCGACGGTTCTATTTCCTATGGCGACGGCCTGGGCCGCCGCGCTGGACTTTGAGCCCATCGCAATGCCGAACTCTTGAGCTGAGGCCGTGTCGCCGAATGCCAACGCCAGTGCCGAGGCATTGGAGCCATTGCCTAACGCGACCGAGCCCTGCCCGATGGCCGTGTTGCCATTGCCGACGGCCACCGGGCCATTGACCGCTGCCGTACCCGCCGCATTGCCCGCCGCCACATTATTGGCGCCCAACGCTACCGCGCCGGGGCCATTGGCGATATTCGGATCACCGATCGCCACCGCACCATCGCCGGTCGCGTGTTGACCACGACCAATCGCCACGGCGCCACCCGCAGCGGTACCGCTGTTAGCGGCGGTAGCGCTTGAACCGATTGCCACGTTTTGACCAGTGGCGCCCGAGACCACGCCGTCGCCCTGGGCGATGCCGAAGGCACCGTTGACGGCGGCGGCACGCCCCATCGCAATACCGGAAGTGGCTGCAGCAGCAACGCTAGACTGACCTCCGATGGCAATGGCATCCGAGGCCGCACTCTGCGCCCCCTTGCTGGCATTGCTGCCGATAGCGACCGAGCCAGCGCCCGAAGCTGTCGTGGAATCAGCCACCGAGAGCGGCGTCGTACCGTCACCGCCAGCGCCGCCGATGGCGACGGAGTTCAGCGCGGTCGCGTTGCTGCCGAAACCCACGGCCGTGCTCGCGGTTCCCGATGCGACAGCTTCCAAACCGCCAGCCATGCCCCATTTGTCGGCGTGGCTTAGAAAACCATAGGCCGATCCGCCGGTGCCATCCACTTGACTACGGGTCCCGTAGACGGTGGCGGCATTCTGATTGTTGCCATTGGCATTGCAACCGGCCACGGTAGAAAACGTACCCGAACCATCGGTCGGTCCGGCGGTGGTGTAGCTTGGCACAGTCCTTCCTACCGAGAATAAAGCGCCGCCGGAAGCACAGCTTGTGTTTCCGATTGTGCTGGTCAGAACATTGGCATGTCCAAGCGACGGCCAGCTCTGCAGCAGCATTGCTACCACCGTGGCCAGTGCGCTGAGCTTCAAGCCGGCGCGACCGTTGCCGGCAGCAGCGCAAGCGCTATCGCTATTAGCAAGCTCTGAAGCCACTACCAGCTGCCTTAACGACTTGTTCCACACCTTGCTGAAGATCTTGTTCATGCTTGTTACCTCTCATCACCTGGACATCGAAGCCGGGGATGGAGGAAACGTCAGACACACACCTAACCCGTCCGCCCCGTTAGGGGCGCTGGCCTTGCTTCAGCGATGCAATTCGATGCAGTGGCTAGGCGCCACACGCTTCTAGGTAGGTAATACCTGCTCGGTCTCGATGCCCCGTGCTTTACATTTGAATTCCCGACAGGCGACAGCTCAGGGGGAGGCGTCGCCTGCCGTTGGCGTCAATTCGCCAACACACCCCACTCCTTTGGCGTGCGGAAAAGCTTCGACGTGACATACTCAATTGATTTATATGGATATAATCAAGTTTTATGAGAAATACATCACATCGTAAATGTGATGAACATCACGCTTTGTGATGCGCATTGTGTGATTTTGATCACATAAACGACATCAGACGATTCCTAAAAAGATCACGACGTTTTCATGCAGCGCCCACGGCAAAGCGCCCGGCAGATGGCCTGCCGGGCATGGAGAGTCGTGGCTTGTCGGGAAAGCGGACTTAGGAAATCAGGCCGTAGCTGCGCGCGTATTCATAGAGCTGGCTATTGCTCTTAAGGCCCAGCTTGCGCATGGCGTCGTTCTTTTGCTGGCTGACCGTCTTGACGCTGCGATGCAACTGCTCGGCGATCTGGGTTACCGAGTTTCCACTGGCGTAGAGCCGAACGACCTCGGCCTCGCGCTTGGAAAGGCCACCGCCATCGGCCAGCGCTACCTGCATGTCCGCACCGCCATATGCGGCACGCAGATCGGTAATCCCGGTACGGGTCTGTTCGTTCAGATGAACCCGTCCACTGGACACGGTCTTGATGGCCTGCATCAATTGTTTGCCCATCGATGCCTTGTCCACCACACCGCGTGCGCCGGCGGCGAGCATGCCGCTGATCAGGCTGGGGTTGTGCACCATGGTCAGAATGATGATGGGCAGATCGGGGTAATCGCGACGCAGTCGCTTGAGCAAGGGCAAACCGTCGCTGGCACCCTGCTCGTCCGGCATGGAGAAATCGGTAATCAGCAAATCACAGGAATGCGTCGCCAGCAGCGCTAACAGATCACGACCGTTAAGCGCCTCGCCGATCACTTCATAGGTTTTACCAAAGCTCATAAGTAGAGCCTTGATTCCCATCAGAACCACCGGATGGTCATCAGCAACAATGATCCGCATCGGTTTATGTGCCCCTGTTATTTCACTGACCTGATCGCTAGCGCATCCAGCGCTCACGCCCAGACTTGCCTTACTCCACGACTTGAGTTTTTGACTTGCCTGAGTAGCCACGCCTGAAACCGGCGCTGGCGCCCGGGCGTCAGCATAACATTGGGGTTACTGACGCCTTGCGTAACCAGCGGGCCGTTCAGGACAGCACTGGTTCACTTTCGCCCCACAGCTCGACAAATCAGGCTTTTGCCGATCAGCCCACATTCCTGCATCGTCAATCGGCCATATATCGACATACACTCTGTGGCCTTTTATGGCCCCGTGCGCCGCCAGACCCAGCCACGGGCCACTCCAAAGTTCTTTGACTAGGCTTCATGGCCACAAACCTGACGATCGGACTCCTGTTTGCGCACATCGACCTCGGGGCCATGCCGACGTCGGTCGCCGTGATAACGCTGGCCGCCCTGCTCACGGTCACCGCCTTGCTGGCGTTGTCGGTGCTATGGCTGGCCTACCGTGAACGGGGCAAGGCCGCACTGGCGCAACGACGGCTGCTGTTGCAGGAAGCCATGATTCACACGTGGCTAGATGCTTTTCCGATGCCGGTCATGATCAAAGACCCGGCCGGCGTGTATCTGCGGGTAAACCGTGCTTGTCAGCTCGAACTGGGCTTGACGGCCGCAGCGGCGCTGGGCAAAACCAGTCTCCAATTGCCCGATTATCGGCTGTCCAGCCCTGGCGGGGCACCGCTGAGCAATCATCAACTGCATGAACTCAGCCTTGAGGTTATCCAGGCAGATCGCGAATACCGTAGCGAGCTGATGTACCTCGATAGCACTGGTCAGCAGCGGTTTGGCCTCTGGATAGATCAACCGATTCACGAGGCGGACGGCAGCGTCACCGGCTCGATGACCACGCTGATCGATATCACCACCTATCGCGAAATCGCCCTGCATGCCCGTGCCAGCGAACAACATCTGCGCGAGGTGACGCAGCACATTCCAGTGGTGATCTTTATCGTCAACCGCGGCCTGGACCGGCGGCGGCGGCTGAACTTTATCGCCGGCGATCTGCGGACGTTATTCGGGCTGGAGCTACAAGATCTACTGGAAACCGACGATGTGTTGCATGACTGGCCGTTCCAGGATCGCATCCACCCCGAAGACAGGGATCAGCTCAAGCAAGTGTTGCGTATGGCCAAGCATAGCCCGCAGGCCCAATCGCTGGACTTTCGCGCTTATGGCGAAGAGGGCCTGCGCTGGATTCACCTTGCGATGGCGCCACAGCAGCTGGCTGACGGCAGCATGCAATGGGCGGGTTACTTCATCGACACCACCCGCATCAATACGCATAACGACGCCCTGCGCGCGGCACGCGATGCGGCAGAGCGCGCCTCCAAGGCCAAGGCTGATTTCCTGGCGACGATGAGTCACGAAATTCGCACGCCGATGAACGGCGTCATCGGCATGCTGGAGTTGCTAAGCCATACCCCATTGAACGATGAGCAGCATGAGTTGCTGCATGCGGTGGAAGATTCGGCCGGGGTGCTCTTGCAGGTGCTTAACGACGTGCTGGATTTCTCCAAGATCGAAGCCGGCGATCTGCGTCTGGACAACCAGCCGTTCAACGCGCGCACGCTGGTCGACAACGTCGTCAGCATGATGGCGGCGCATATGCACAAGAAAGAGCTGCATCTGCAGGTCACGGTCGATGCCGCCCTGGCCGGCCGGCTGCATGGCGATAGCGTGCGGATCCGACAAATTCTGCTCAACCTGCTCAACAACGCCGGCAAGTTCACCGAACACGGCGGGGTCTCGGTAAAGCTGCGCGTGCTTGGCGACAACGGCACGCATCAACGCCTGCGCCTGAGCGTGACCGACACCGGCATCGGCATTGCCGAGGACAAACAAGCGCGGCTGTTCACCCCCTTTGTGCAGGCTGAGTCCTGGATTACCCGGCGCCACGGCGGCACCGGCCTGGGCCTGGCGATTTGCCGCCATCTGGTCCAGCTGATGGGTGGCACGATCGAGCTGACCAGCCAGCTAGGCATCGGCACCACCGTCACGGTCGAATTGCGGCTGCCGGTGGATCAACGCGAGGTAGAAAAACCGTCAAACCTGATAGGACGCCACGCGATCGTGCGCTTGCAATCGGCAGAGACCGCCGTGGCATTGTCCGCGTACCTGACCGCATTGGGTTTGACCACTGAACAGATTCCGCCCTCGCAAACGCTACGCAGCGGCATTTCGGCCAATATCCTGTTTCTCGATGAAGACGACGACGTCAGCCTAGGCCAGGTGGCGGCTCAAGTGGTCATCGTAAGCGAGCAGGTGGGCGCATCGACGTCGACCGAATCAACCGTTGGCAACGGCCACTTGCTGCTCAACGCCAACCCGCTGAAGTGGCAGGCCGTGACACGTATCTGTGTGCTTGCAGTCGAACCGCTCAGTCAGCCAACCCGTCACAGCGTACTTGGCCAGGCCGTCGCCGCCGCCACCGAAACGGATGACAGCCATCTGCAACAGCGAATCCATGGCCGCGTATTGATTGCCGAAGATCATCAGATCAGCCAGCAGCTGATACGCCGCCAGCTAGCCTTGCTGGGCTGGTCCTGCGATGTGGTCGGCAACGGCAAGGCAGCCCTTGCAGCATTGCAAGACCACGATTACGCCATGCTGATTACCGATTGCCAGATGCCGGTGATGAATGGCTACGAGCTGGCTATCGCCTGGCGACAATACGAAGACGAAGATGGTAAAAATACCCGGCTGCCGATTCTGGCGATGACCGCCAATGCCTTAAGCGGCGAAATGGAGCGCTGCCGCGAAGCCGGTATGGATGACTACATCAGCAAACCAGTGCAGTTGCGTGCGCTGGAAGAAAAACTTTCGCTGTGGATGCCGCGGCGCCCATCGATGGAAACGCCGGCTGACCCTGACCTCGATACATCCGAATGGGATCTGTGGTCGACCGAGCCCGACCTGCTGGGCCTACGCAATGACATGCTGCCAGTGCTGGTGGAAAGCACTCAAAGCGACCTGGATCAGCTGCTACAGGCGGTATCCAGCCACAACATCCAAGAGGCCACGCAGCAATTGCATCGTGTGCTGGGCGCGCTGCAACTGTTCAGCAACGACCCCATACTCGCCGAAGGGCGGCAATGGCTGGAGCACCTGCATAGCGAGCAAGGAAACGCCTATCTGCAGCAGCTACCGCCCTATATAGAAGCCTTGCGTCGGTTGCTTGAGGCGCTTAAGCCCTAGCACCAAAGCCTGTTTCTGCAGCCTGCGAATAATGGCACTGTCCGACACTGCGAAAACCGCCTCGCCGCTGATTTGCCGCGCCGATTTTTGCCTGGATATAACCAGCAATGGCGTGTATCCAGTTGGCGCGATCATTGCCGCGCCAGGCGATCGGCGCGCCGGTTTTATGCCACGCGCATGTTTTTCACCTGAGAGGCGCATGCAAACAGGTGATGTATAACCCCTCAAAGAGCGTGAACAAGCCCACAGGGGTGCTCGCAAGTTCCTGTTTTATCAGTCTTCACCGAGACGTAGCTGGCAATGCCTGCCGCGCTACAGCAAAATCCATGCACCATCTACCAGCTGTACGTGCGTCGATCTCCGGAGGGGATGGACGACTTGCAGCTACCCATGGAGCGATCAGGGGCGTTTCATCTCTAAAGATATTAAAGACGCAAGTCTGTAAGGAGTTTGATGATGCAACTGTCACAGAGCACGATGCTCACACGGTGGTCGATCATCCTGCTGGGCGCCATGGGTATGCTGCCGCTGGCCGCACAGGCAACCGACTGGAATTACCGCGTACGGCCTACCGACAATATCTGGGACCTAACCAGCCGTTATCTGAAACCTGGCGTGCCCTGGCAGAAACTGCAGGAATACAACCAAGTTGCCGACCCGCTTCACCTGCCACCCGGCACCACGCTGCATATCCCGATCGATTGGCTGCGCGTGCAACCCGCGCAGGCCAGCGTCGTGGCGGTAATGGGCGAGGCGCATGTGGTGCTGCCCGGGCAAAGCCAGTCGATTGTCGTCAAGCCGGCCATGTCGTTTGGCTATGGCACGCAATTGACCACCGGCCCCGATGCCAGCCTTACGCTGGAATTTGCCGATCGTTCGCGCGTGCTCATGCACAGCGACAGCGAGCTCGACCTGGACCAGATGAGTGCCTATGGCCAGACGGGCATGGTCGACACCCGATTGCGCTTGCAACATGGCCGCGTGTCCAACGACGTGACCCCGCTGAGCGGCCCTGCCGCGCATTTCAGTGTGGAAACGCCTGGCACGATTTCCAGCGTGCGCGGCACCCACTTCCGCATCGCCGCCGATACCGACAGCAAGCAATCGCGCGCTGAAGTGTTGAGCGGCAAGGTCGATGTCGCCGGTGAGCGTCGACACGTGCTGGTCAACAAAGGCCACGGCGTGGCCGTGGCCGACGGCAGCAGTCCGGGCAAGGATCGCGAGCTACTGCCCGCCCCTACCTTGAACTGTCCCGAGCAGCCGCTGCGGCAACTTCCCTATGCTGTCGCCTGGCCGGCACAGCGTGGCGCCCAGCACTATCGCGCGCAGTTGGCGCCCACCTCTCGCTTCGAAGTGCTGCTGCAAGACAAGCGCATTGACGAACCCAAAATCTACCTGCCCGATCTACCGGATGGCGACTACGCCTTGCGTGTGCACGGCGTCGACGACGCGCAGCTCGAAGGCCTGGATGCGGTTTGCACCATTCATATCGATGGCCACCCGCAACCACCGCTGGTGATCGAACCACAATGGAACAGCAAAGTTCGCGGCACCCAGCCCTCTTTTCGCTGGACCGAAAGCCAAGAAGTCGCCTCCTATGCGTGGCAATTGGCGACCGATGAGGACTTCACCCAGCCAGTGGGCGAGCAGGCCGAAGTCAAGGGCGGCAAGATCCGTGCGCCGCAAAGCCTGCCGTATGGCCACTATTTCTGGCGCAGTGCCAGCCGTGACAACCATGGCAAACTCGGCCCCTACAGCGCACCGATTCCGTTCGAGTTGCTGGCTGAGCTACCGGCCCCCGCGCTGGATGCGCCCAAACATTCCAGCCACGAGCTAAGCCTTGGCTGGCAGCCAGGCGCGCCGGGTCAGCACTATCATGTGCAGCTGGCGCGGATGCCGGATTTTGCCAAACCCGAGGTCGATCAAACCGTCGATGAGCCCAAGTTGCAGATTCCCCGCCCAGGCTCAGGCAAATGGCTGGTACGCGTGCAAACCATCGATACCGACGGCTACGCCGGCCCCTGGAGCGCCACCCAAACCGTCAAGCTGCCATGCACCACATGCCGTATTGCCGCGGCCGGCGGCGGCACCGTGTTGCTGTGGCTGTTGCTGTGATAGCTGGATGGGCGATCCCTGCGTTGACTCATCCGCGATCGGGTTGCCGTGTTGACGGCGTGCGCACAAAGCATGCACCAGCCGCGCTTGATCATGGCAAGCCTATGCAAACCATAAAGATCGGACAGGTTGGCCCACTGTGACACCGACCTGGACGCCACCGCGCATTGACCAGAACAGGAAACACCGCGCTGACGCGAGCTGATGCGATTCGATCCTTTCCATCTGTTGACCCGTTGTCTGATCTGGCTGGCCGGCAGCGGCCTGCTCACGGTGCTGCTTGCCACCGGCATCGGCACACCGATAGACAATGCGCTATACGACTGGCATCTGCGCCATTGGCGATACGCGCCTAGCGACGATGTGGTGATCGTAGCCATCGATGCGAAAAGTCTCACCGAACTGGGCCGCTGGCCCTGGCCGCGTATGCTGCACGCCCGGCTGATCGATCGGCTCACCGCAGCCGGTGTGCGCGGCATCGGCGTGGATATCACTGTCGCCGAACCCAATACGACGCATCCCGAGAACGATTTGGCACTGGCACAAGCGATCAAGCGCAACGGCCGGGTGGTGATGCCGATATTTGCCGAACCCACCGCGCTAGGCGGTCCGCTGGAAGAAATGATGCCGGCACCGGCCATCATGGCATCGGGCGCCGCACTGGGCCACGTCGATGTCGCCGAAGACGCCGACGGCCTGGTTCGCAGCGCTTATCTGAAAGCCGGCCTGGGCCGCCCCTACTGGCCCTCGTTCGCGCTGGCGATCTACCAGACGGGCAATCATCAAGCGAATCTCGCGAATCAGCCGGACCCACTGCCTGGGCTGCGCAATGACAAGCTCAGCGAATCGCCCTATCTGTGGATACGCGACAACTACGTGCTACTGCGCTACGCCGGTCCAGCCGGTCGTTTCGGCCGAATTTCCTATACTGACGTGCTTAACGACCGGGTCCCGGCCGCGCTGCTGAAAGATCGCTGGGTGCTGATCGGCGCTACCTCGGAAGGTCTCGGCGACGCCATCAACACCCCTGCATCGCGTAATACGCCCATGATGCCCGGCGTCGAATACCAAGCGAACGTACTCGAGTCGCTGCTGCGCGGGCTGACCATTACCCCACTGAGTTTTGCCAGCCAGCTTTTACTGGGCAGCCTGATGCTGGCGCTGCCGGTGCTGCTGCAAGGCATGCCTGGGCTACGACGCCCCTGGCTGGCCGCACTGATCCATACCTGCATGGTTCTGCTGTTGAGCTTGTTCTTGCTACGCGGGGCCGATCGATGGTGGCCGCCCAGCGCCTGCCTGCTGTTGCTGCTGACCGGCTACGGCATGCTGGGCCTGTTTGCGTCATGGCAACGACTCGCCCCCGCCACGCTTGACCCTTCCCTCGTGCGCCGCCATGCTGCGGCGCCTCGTATCACTGATATCTCCTGAGCATGAGCAGTCGTTACAACGCCGCCGACATCGAAGTCCTCTCGGGCCTGGACCCGGTCAAACGCCGTCCGGGCATGTACACCGACACCACGCGCCCGAATCATCTGGCGCAAGAAGTCGTAGACAACTCCGTCGACGAAGCCTTGGCCGGGCACGCCAAGAGCATCGAAGTCATCGTGCATAGCGATGGCTCTGTGGAAGTCAGCGATGACGGCCGTGGCATGCCGGTCGATATCCATCCGGAGGAAGGCATCCCCGGCGTGGAGCTGATCCTCACCCGCCTGCATGCGGGCGGCAAGTTCAACGGCAAGAACTACAACTTCTCCGGCGGCTTGCACGGCGTCGGCGTATCGGTGGTGAACGCGCTATCCACGCGGGTCGAGGTGACCATTCGCCGCGACGGCAACGAATACCGCATGGTTTTCGCCAACGGCGACCGCATCAGCGAACTGGAAATCATCGGCACAGTACCGAAAAAACGCACCGGCACCACGGTGCATTTCTGGTCCGATCCCAAATATTTCGACTCACCGAAAATCTCTCTGCCCAAGCTCAAGCATCTGCTGCGCGCCAAGGCGGTACTTTGCGCCGGCCTCAGCGTGAAGCTCACCGACGAAGCCAGTGGTGAAGTCTGCGAATGGTTTTATGAAGACGGCCTGCGCGATTACCTGCGCGGCGAGCTGGATGGTGCCGAAGCGCTGCCCAACGATTTGTTTGTGCACCACATGGCCCGCGACGTGGAAGGGCTGGAAGTCGCCCTGGCCTGGCTGCCGGAAGGCGACCTGGTGCAAGAAAGCTACGTCAACCTGATTCCCACCGCGCAAGGCGGCACCCACGTCAACGGTTTGCGCACCGGCCTGACCACGGCGATCCGCGAATTTTGCGACATCCGCAATCTGCTGCCGCGCGGCGTCAAGCTGGCGCCGGAAGATGTGTGGGAGCGGCTGGCCTTTGTGCTCTCGGCCAAATTGCAAGATCCACAGTTTGCCGGCCAGACTAAAGAGCGCCTCTCCTCGCGCAACGCCGCCGGCATGGTCGAGAACGTCATCCACGACGCCTTCAGCCTGTGGCTGAATCAACATGTCGATCTGGGCGAGCGCATTGCCCAGCTGGCGATCGAGCGCGCCAGCGCGCGCCTCAAGGCCGCCAAGCAAGTCATTCGCAAAAAGATCACCCAGGGGCCGGCGCTGCCCGGCAAGCTGGCCGACTGCACCGCGACTGACCTGACCCGCACCGAGCTATTCCTGGTCGAAGGCGACTCTGCCGGCGGCAGCGCCAAGCAGGCGCGCGACAAAGAATTCCAGGCGATCCTGCCGTTGCGCGGCAAGATCCTCAATACCTGGGAAGTGGAATCGACCTCGGTGCTGGCCTCCGAGGAAGTGCACAACCTGGCTATCGCCATTGGCTGTGATCCAGGCAAAGACGAACTGGGTAGCCTGCGCTACGGCAAGGTCATCATCCTCGCCGATGCCGACTCCGACGGCCTGCATATCGCCACCCTGCTGTGCGCGCTGTTCCTGCGTCACTTCCCGGCTTTGGTGCGTGAAGGCCATGTCTTCGTCGCCATGCCGCCGCTATTCCGCGTCGACGTAGGCAAGCAAGTGTTTTATTGCCTCGACGAAAACGAAAAAGCCGCCATGCTGCAGCGGATCGAGCGCGAAAAAATGAAGGGTCAGGTAAGCACCACGCGCTTTAAGGGCCTGGGCGAGATGAACCCGCCGCAATTACGCGAGTCGACGATTCATCCCGATACGCGCCGGCTGGTACAGCTGACCATCGACGATGGCGACAGCACCGCCAAGCTCATGGATATGTTGCTGGCCAAGAAGCGCGCCAGTGATCGCAAGGCCTGGCTGGAAGAGAAAGGCGATCTAGCCACGCTGGAGGTTTGAATTCATGGCGCCGCGTCTCCAGATGAGAGCTGGCGCCGATGTAAAAAAACCGGAGTGTTTATGGCTTTGACACCACCACTCAACCTGCAACGCTGGATCGACGAGCACCGCCACCTGCTCAAGCCGCCAGTGGGCAATAAGTGCATTGTCGATGGCGACTTCATCGTCATGATTGTCGGCGGACCGAACGCACGCACCGACTATCACTTCGACGAAGGCCCCGAGTATTTTTATCAACTCGAGGGCGAAATGGTGTTGAAGGTGCAGGATGACGGCCAGGCCCGCGACATCCCGATCCGCGCAGGCGAGATGTTTTATCTGCCGCCACGCGTACCGCACTCGCCTCAACGCATGCCCGACTCGATCGGCCTGGTGATCGAACGGCGACGCCTGGCGCATGAGAAAGATGGATTGCTGTGGTTTTGCGAGCAATGCAATCAAAAACTGTACGAGGAATATTTCATACTCGACAGTATCGAAAACGATTTTCCACCGGTGTTCGAGCGTTTTTACCGCTCACTTCAAGCCCGTACCTGCAGCACATGC
>NZ_JAPDPE010000136.1 GCF_026283955.1 Dyella silvatica
CATGTCTCGGGCCAGCAGGAATGGCTGGAAAACCTGGTCAACCGCTACATTTACGGTTGAGCTCGGCAATGTTCCTTGGTATTGATCTAGGTACCTCCAGCGTGAAGGCCGTCTTGATGGATGCTGCCGGCACCGTGCAAACCGTGGCTACGCAGGCCTTGTCCATCGCGCATCCGCAGCCGCGTTGGTCCGAACAAGATCCGGCCGATTGGTGGGCCGCGGCGGAGTCGGCGATCGAAGCCTTGCTGAGCAGCGCCGGGCAAGCCGGTATCTCGGCAAGGCGAATCCGCGCTATTGGGCTTAGCGGCCAAATGCACGGCGCTACCCTGCTCGATCGACACGCTGAAGTGCTGCGTCCGGCCATGTTGTGGAACGATGGCCGCAGCGACAGGGAATGCATCGAGCTGGAGCACACCCCGGGCTTTCGACAAATTACCGGCAACCTCGCCATGCCCGGCTTTACTGCGCCGAAGCTGGCCTGGGTTCGGCGACATCAACCGGCCCTGTTCGAACGCATCGACAAGGTCTTGCTGCCCAAGGACTATCTGCGCTTAAAGCTCACCGGCGAATACGCCACCGATGTCTCCGACGCCGCCGGCACGCTTTGGCTGGATGTCGGCAAACGCGCCTGGAGCAGCAGCATGCTCGAGGCCACCGGCCTGCTGCCGACGCAGATGCCAAAGGTCTACGAAGGCAATGCGATCACCGGCTTTCTGTTGCCGGAACTGGCCGCGCGCTGGGGCATGGAGCGCGTACCGGTAGCCGCCGGTGGCGGCGACAATGCAGCCGGGGCGATTGGCGTCGGCATCGTCAAACACGGTCAGGCGATGCTTTCGCTGGGCACATCCGGAGTGTACTTTGCCGTCTCCGATGGCTTTCGCGCATGCCCGGAACAGGCGGTACACAGTTTCTGCCACGCCCTGCCCGCTACCTGGCATGTGATGTCGGTGATGCTTAACGCGGCAAGCTGCCTCGATTTCACCGCCAGGCTTACCGGCCAAGCCGACGTCGCCGCCCTGCTTGCCGATGCCGAACGCAGCGGCATCCAGCCGGATGGGCCGTGCTTTCTTCCTTATTTAAGCGGCGAACGCACCCCTCATAACGATGTTCATGCGCGCGGTGCATTCAGCGGCTTGCGCGCAGATACCACCCGCGCCGAGCTGGCCCATGCCACGCTGGAAGGGGTCGGCCTGGGCTTGCTCGACGGGGTGGATGCGGTAGAGCGCAGCGGCCTGACCGGCGCCGATATCGAAGTGATCGGCGGCGGCTCGCGCAGCGCCTATTGGACCCAGATGCTGGCCGATATGCTTGGCCGCCCCCTGACCCTGCGTGCCGGCGGCGAGGTCGGCCCCGCGCTGGGTGCCGCGCGGCTGGCTCATCTGGCGGTCGAGCCCGGCGCCACGCTGGAGCAAGTCTGTCCGCGCCCGCCGCTGTTGGCCGTACGCGAGCCACGGCCATCACATCACATGTATTACCGTGAAACGCGTCAACCATTGTTCCGACAGCTTTATCGGCAGCTGAAACCCGTATATTCGGCCTCGTCATCGGTAGCCAACGCTGCCCGGCCAATTCCGCGGTTAGATTAGGGAGAGGAAAATGAAACCATACGTCACGCGTTGCTTGCTGCTCGCTGCAGCCATGTTCACCGCCACGGCCATCGCACCGCTGGCGCATGCCAGCAAAGACAAGCCCGTCGTCGGTTTTTCGATCGACGATTTGCGCGTCGAGCGCTGGTCGCGCGACCGCGACTACTTTGTCGCGGCGGCCGAAAAGCTCGGCGCCAAGGTTTATGTGCAATCGGCCGACGCCAGCGAAGAGCGGCAGATCGCGCAGATCGAGAATCTGATTTCACGCGGCGTCGATGTCTTGGTGATTGTCCCCTTCAACTCCAAGGTGATGACCAACATCATTGCCGAGGCGCACCGCAACGGCATCAAGGTGTTGTCGTATGACCGCCTGATCCTGGGCGCCGACGTCGATGCGTATATCTCGTTCGACAATGAAAAGGTCGGCGAGATGCAGGCACAAGGTGTGCTCAATGTCGCGCCCAAGGGCAATTATTTCCTGCTCGGCGGCGCCTCCACCGACAACAACGCCAAGATACTTCGCGAAGGCCAGCTGAAGATCTTGAAACCGGCCATCGACAAAGGCGATGTGAAAATCGTCGGCCAGCAATGGACCCCGGAATGGGACGCCTCCAAAGCCTTGCGCATCGTCGAGGACGCGCTCACCGCCAATAACAACAATATCCAGGGCATCGTCGCCTCCAACGATGGCATTGCCGGTGGTGCCATCCAGGCGCTAGCCGCACAGAAACTGACCGGCAAGGTGCCGGTATCCGGCCAGGACGCCGATCTGGCCGGTGTCAAGCGGGTTATCGCCGGTACCCAGGCGATGACGGTCTACAAGCCCATCAAACTGCTGGCGACCGAGGCTGCGCAACTGTCGATCGACCTGGTCAAGGGTACCCCGCCGAAGTACACCAGCAAATTGAACAACGGCAAGAAAGACGTCGATACGGTACTGCTCACGCCAACCCTGCTGACCAAGCAGAACGTGGATACGGTGATCCAGGACGGTTTCTATACCCACGCTCAGCTCTACGGCAAATAAGATGAGTAACGAGCGGCAAAGCGCGCCATCCATGGGCGCGCCCTTGTTCGAAATGCGCGGCATCGTAAAATCTTTTGGCGGCGTCCGGGCGCTGGACGGCATCGACCTCAGCGTGCGGCCTGGCGAATGCCTCGGCTTGTGCGGCGAGAACGGCGCCGGCAAATCCACCCTGATGAAGGTGCTGTCCGGGGTTTATCCCCACGGCACCTGGCAGGGCGAGATTCTCTGGGAAGGCCAGCCTTTACGTGCGCAATCGGTACGCGACAGCGAAAAGGCCGGCATCGTCATCATTCATCAGGAATTGATGCTGATTCCCAAGCTCTCGGTGGCAGAGAATATTTTTCTCGGCAACGAAATCACCCGCCCCGGCGGACGCATGGATTTCGATGCGATGTACCGCCGCGCCGATGAACTTCTACGCGAACTCAAGCTGACCGATGTCAACGTCGCCATGCCGGTGATGAACTACGGCGGCGGCTATCAGCAACTCTTTGAGATCGCCAAGGCGCTGGCCAAACGCGCGCGCTTGTTGATCCTGGATGAGCCGACGTCATCGCTGACCAGCAACGAAATCGAGGTGCTGCTGGGCATCGTCGAGGAACTCAAGCAACGCGGCGTGGCATGCATCTACATCTCGCACAAGCTTGAAGAAGTCGCCCGCGTCTGCGATACCGTCACGGTGATCCGCGACGGCCGCCACATCGCGACCCAAACGATGTCCACGCTCAATACCAATAGCATCATCGCGCTGATGGTCGGGCGAAAAATCGAAAGCCTGTTTCCGCGCGTGCCGCACGATATCGGCGGGGTGATCTTCGAGGCGCGCCATGTCACCTGCCATGACACCGCCAACCCGGATCGCAAACGCGTCGACAATGTCTCGTTCAAGATCCGCCATGGCGAGATCCTCGGTATTGCCGGCCTGGTCGGTGCCGGGCGTACCGAGCTGGTCTCGGCCATCTTTGGCGCCTATGCCGGCCGACATGCCGGTGAGCTTTACCTCGACGGCAAGCCGCTGAAAATCCGCTCGCCGCAAGACGCGATACGCGCGGGGCTATGCATGGTGCCGGAAGATCGCAAGCGCCACGGCATCGTGCCCCTGCTGGGGGTGGGCGACAACATCACCCTCGCTACGCTTCAGCATTACGCCCACCTGGGCAAGATCGACAAGCATCGCGAAGGCCAGATCATTCAGACGCAGATCGCCCGGCTGCGGGTAAAGACCGCCAGCCCGGCGCTGCCCATCGCCAGCCTCTCCGGCGGTAATCAGCAAAAGGCCGTCTTTACCAAAATGCTGCTGGCACGGCCCAAGGTATTGATCCTGGACGAGCCCACCCGCGGCGTCGACGTCGGGGCCAAGGTGGATATCTACGAACTTATTTTCGAGCTCGCCGCGCAAGGCGTCGCCATCATCATGGTCTCCTCGGATCTCAATGAAGTGCTTGGCGTCAGTGACCGGGTGCTGGTCATCGGCGAAGGCCAGTTACGTGGCGACTTCGTCAATGAAGGGCTTACCCAGGAGCGCGTGCTGGCCGCCGCCATCGACTCCAGCCAGGCCGCCTAGGCGCCGAACGATCAGCCACTCCGCTTGGCTTAGGCGGATTGACCAGGACAACGCATGCAAACCCAGTACATCCAGCAACTCTTCGTCCGCTACAAGATTCTCGCGCTGCTGCTGGCGGTCGCGGTGATCTGGATCTTCTTCAACAAGTTCACCGATGGCTCGTTCTTGACGCCGCGCAACTTGTCCAACCTGCTGCGGCAGATGGCGATCACCGGCATGCTCGCCTGCGGCATGGTGTTTGTGATTATCTCGGGCGAAATCGATTTGTCGGTGGGCTCCCTGCTCGGCCTGCTCGGCGGTGTCGCGGCGGTGCTGACGGTCAACCTGGGCTGGCCAACCTGGCCGGCGATTGCCACCGTGATGGCGCTGGGTGTGGCGATAGGGCTGTTCAACGGACTGCTGGTGACCCGCTTGCGGATACCGTCGTTCATCGTCGGCCTGGGCGGTATGCTGGCCTTCCGCGGCACCCTGCAAGGCATCACCCACAGCAAGACGATCGACTCGGTGCCCGATCAACTGGTCTATCTCGGCCAGGGTTATGTCTCCGCCACCTTATCGACCACGCTGGGCGTGCTTATTGTCATCGCCGTGGCAGTGTTGACGGTGGTGCGGCGGCGGCAGCGCAAGCAACTGGCGATTCAGGTCTTGCCCGCCTGGCTGGACGCCTTGAAGGTGGTAGCGATTGCCGCGGTGATCGCCGGCTTCCTGGTCACGCTAAACCACTACGGCGGCGTGCCGTTGCCGGTCATCCTGCTTATCGGCCTGCTTGCGGTGTTTACCTACATCGGCTCGCAGACGGTGATCGGGCGGCATATTTACGCCGTCGGCGGCAACCTGGAGGCGACCCGGCTCTCTGGCGTCAATGTCACCCGCGTCAAGCTAGTGGTGTTTGGCTTGATGGGCCTGATGTGCGCCTTCGCCGGCTTGATCAATACCGCCCGCCTGGCCGCCGGCTCGCCCTCGGCGGGCACCAACGGCGAGCTGGATGCCATCGCCGCGTGCTTCATCGGCGGCGCCTCGATGCGCGGCGGCTCGGGCACCGTGCATGGCGCGCTGATCGGTGCACTGGTGATGGCCAGCCTGGACAACGGCATGTCGATGATGGACGTCGACAGCTATTGGCAGCTCATCGTCAAGGGCACGATTCTGGTGCTGGCTGTATGGGTGGACGTGCTCTCTGGCACGCAACGCGACTGATGTCGCCACCGGCATCACGGCAGCTGACATCGCCGTGATGCCGGGCTAAGGCGTTGGCGATGACGCCATCACGCGCCATCACGCTCACGCCATCGCCGACTCAGCCTGCCGAATCAGCCGTGATTCTCAAGGTCGAATAGACCTTGCAGGCGCTGATCGACTCGGTGGTGCCGTAAACCAGCCACAGACGATAGTCGCCGGGCACCACGCCTAGCAGCTTGGTTTTAAGCACGTAGCCCGAGGTGGCCAGCCCATCGCTGCCGAGCACCTTGGCCACATCCGGCCGTGCACCGCCGCCGGCCACCTTGACCGCATAGTTCGCTGTCGGCCCCTGCAGCACGAATAACGCGTTCGCCGGCACCTGCCCGTCGGCGTCGCCCATCCAGCCGTTGAAGACCGCGTCACTGCCGCTTTGCGCCACCGCTCCGGTGGGCATCAAGCCGGCGCGCGCCGCCGGCAGTGGCGCCGTGGGCGCGACACCGTTAATCCCCTCCAAGGAGCACTTGCCCGCCAGTGGGATCGTGCCGGGGTCGCCGTTAAAGGCGGTGACCGTCGAGCTATCCCAGGGCAACATCAGGGGAGCCGGCACGCTTGCCGCGGCCACGCCTGGGCTCTTGGCATCCGCCGTGTGAATGGAGTCAGCCGCATCGTCGTGATTGCAGCCTGCGACCAATATGGATATAGCCATCAAGCCGCAAATCTTGGAGGTGTGCAGACCCATGGTTTTGCTCCCGTCGAGGATAGAGTTATTGGACATGCACGTTCGCGGCGCAAGCTGGTGATACGCGTAAAAAACTAACTCAAGCGGGCATTGACCTGTTCAGGCGTGAAGCTCTTTGACGGTAGCGCTTACCGCTTGATCAACCGCAGCCTGATCAACCGCCCCGCCATAGAGGTGTCCAAACATGTCATCGATAAAATCGTCGTCGAATACCTGCTGCCACGATGCCGGCGACTTGATGGTGTGTGCCGGATTGGTTCTCAAATCAAGGTCGCCCATCTTGCTGACCGCAAGCTGCAGCCCTGCCACGATGTCCTCGATGCTTAGATCCACCGGAACCAGCCGCGGCGACCAGCTCTGGATATCCCGCTTATCGCGGTTGGAGAAGGTATTGGTCACCACGATGGCGCCGGCATTGGCCAGCTCGTAGGGAATCAGGCTGGGATGCGGCGCATACATCAGGCTCAAGCCGATATCCGCCTCCTGCAAGAACTCGATATAGGCGCCTGGGTCGACCTTGGTGCATATTTTCAGCGTATGCCCCCAGCCAAGGTCGATATGATGTGGCCCGGATAGTGCGCCAATGCCGATGAACTCGAAGTTTTGCCCAAAGATGTTCTTGGCGACCGCGGCGCGCAGTGCGATCAGGCAGATCTCGGTCAGGTTGCGCTGCGCATGCGTCTCGGGCCTGGCATAAACCACCAGCCGTCGGGTCTTGCGCTTCTGCAATTGTGCCTGCGACGGCGGCGATACCTTGGTCAGTACGTGTTCGAACGTGATGAAGTTCGTCGCTCGCTTGTCATGCTCGAATACGCCGATTCTCTGCTGTCTGAAGAATTTTTCCAGGCAGGCCGAATTGAACAAGGCGACATGCGGCTTCTTGTAGGCCATGGCGACCAGGAAGTGCGCGCTGTCGTGGCCGTGGAATACGGCTTCGTGCTCCTGTACTAGAAAGACGAATTTCTTACTGCGCAAACTCTCCGCGTAAACCCCCGCGACCAGCGCCTGCCAGGCCGAGTACGCGATCAATACATCGTCTGGACCCAGCAGGAACGGGGCCTCGCTGAACGCAGAAAAAAGCGCGATCTCCTTGCGACGCCTGGCCAGTTCTGAATGCGGGCTTCGATAGCAAAAGAAGTTGAACGACTCGACGATGTCCTCGAAAAAGAAAAAGCCGATAGGCATGCCGCGAGCCAGGAACGCCTCCGCCAAATGCACCAGGGTCGAGTAACCGCCAAAGAAAAGATCGGGGTTCAGCCGCGGCACCAGGAACCACACCCTGCGCGGCTGCCCTTCCACCAGTCGATGACGATGCGGCCTTAAGCGGCGTTCCAGGTCGAGGAAATGGGTGAGCGCCACCGGCTGGGTCAACCCAGGCAATACCTGTTCCAGACAGCGGGTCAGGTCGAAGGTGGGGAGACGCCCCTCCTTGCGCCCGGCCAATACAAAGTGCTCAAAGCCCGACGATAGCTTTCCACACGCCACGGCACGCCCGATATCCGTATAAAAGGTTCGATAAAACATTTCGTCGAACGCTGGATTCGGTGAATTTCCCGCCTTCCTGCCGATGTGCAGGTAGTGGGCATGCGGCGACATATCGCCCAGCTCTTGCCGATAACTCCGCTGATAAAAGTCGGCGTCAAACTCCGCGAATATAAGCTCTTGATTGGCGCCATGAAGCCACAAAGGCTTATCTGCCGCAGCCAGCGTGCCCGACTCGACCCGTTCGGGCGGGTGCGGCACGTGCCCCATGCGTCGGCCATACAGGTTGAAGAACTCCCTGGGAGTAAGCATGGGCATCGACTTCACGAACTGACGGGCGATTTCGTAATGAAGCAGATAGAAATCCTGGTCGAACTGAGCGGGATTGCCGATCGCCTCCGCCACGACTTGGCCGACCATTTGCTGACTGAAAGCCAGATTGGGGCAACGCCCCTCGCGAATACCGCAATGGACAAAATGATCGAATCCCGAGAGAAAATCGCCAGCGTCGACCGCAGCCGCGACATCGGGATGATTAGATCGGTAGAAATCCTCGTCAAACCAGGGGTTCGGACTCAACCTGCGCGAGGCGGCGTTATATCTGTATAGAGCGACAAGGTCGTTGGCGCTGGAATCCAGCCCGGCTGAAGCAAGCTGAAGTCGAAAGTATTCGATGTCGATACTGGCAGCGAGCACGTCGACGGGCACATGATTCTGATGCTTAACATGCCTGCCAGAGAACACATTCGAAGCAAGACGGGTAATTCTGTGAAGCAGACTGTCCATGCCCCATCCCCCATTTATCGTTCAATGTCCCACTGCACGATTGGATTTTTCGTGAAGCTCCTTGGGTTGGCTCTTGTGGCGTAGCCCACCAGCCGGTCTCGCTCGTTCCCTTAAGCCGCCTTGCCACGACTAAATAGTTACCGATGTATTTATCGACGAGTCCCTGGCGACGTCCCTGGCAACGCAGGTATCGATGCATGGCTCACTCAATGGCAATACGATTCAATAGCGTTTATCAATAATCGTGCCAACCATGAATGACTGCACTTATACGACTTATCGAAACTATTGATCAAATGATTGTTTTGCTTTTATCACTAACTACGCGCGAATCGAGCATACGTTAGTGCAAGCCTATGTGAAATGGTTATCAAAATAGATCGATCTAAGCGAAACATCTAAGCTAAACGCAATAACCCACATAACTTATCGCAATAACCTTCACAAAACATTCTCGCAGCACTTCAGCGCAGCCTCATCGATCATTTAATGCTAAATCGTCAAATGAGTTTGCTCTATTCCGCTTCCTGCATCGCCCGAGCTATTGTAAGGTGCAGCTATAAGGCATCAATACGATTCGAGTCTGAAAATTTACCGCCGCCGTCGTTAAACGTCGATCAGACCAACACAGCATTTCCACGCTTTATTGACGTGATGCCCGGTAGCAATAGGATTGCATCAAGTACGCCAAATAAAAGAATGACCTCAGAAAAATTTCTAACGGGGACTCATTTCCATGGCTCATCGCCTGACTTCCAGGAGTTGGCAGTCCGCTAAGAAGGATCTAATACAGGGGGTAGCTGCTTGGCATATCTGGCTGCCATTCGGCATGAAGGACATCCGCCAGCGCTACCGCCGGTCCCGTTTGGGGCAGTTCTGGATATCCATCAGTACCGGCGTTTTCATTGCCGGGATCGGCGTCCTCTACGCCGTGCTGTTCAAGATTCCACCGCAAAAATATCTCCCCTACCTGGCGGTGAACTACATCGTCTGGCTGCTGATGGCGGGCATGGCCAATGACAGCACCGCGGTATTTGTCGAGGCCAGCGCTTATCTACGCCAGGATGCGCTGCCCAAAACCATCTACATCATGCGGGTGCTGGTGCGTAACCTGACCATCTTCGCGCATAACGCGGTGGTCATACCCCTGGTGTTCCTGATCTTCGGCTTCAAGGCCAGCCCGGCCATGCTGCTGGTCATTCCAGGCCTTGCTCTGTTGCTGATCGCGGGCTTTTTGATTGTCTTGATCTGTAGCCTGCTGAGTACGCGCTTTCGCGATTTTCCGCAGATCGTTCAATCGGCCTTGCAGGTGTTCTTTTTTGCCACGCCGGTGATGTGGGCGCCCCAACAAATGGGGCCTGTCGCCTGGTACTTCGTCCATTTGAACCCCTTTGCGATCTTCCTGCAGCTGATTGCCGAACCCATCCGCGGCAATGCGCCTGACCTGGGTACATATGTAGCAGCGGGAATCATCATCGGTGTCTTGCTCATGGTCTCCCTGCCTTTCTTTGTACGGTATCGCGGGCGCGTTGTTTACTGGCTTTAACCGGGGAACGTCGTTTATGCCTTCTATCCAGCTTCGCAGCGCGACGGTCGATTTTCCTATCTACAACGCACGCACGCGCTCGCTTCGCCATGATCTGCTACGTCGAGTCGGCGGGCGTATTCAACCCAAAGGAGATCTGGTCACCGTCAACGCCTTGCGCAATGTCACGCTATCGTTGTTCGCCGGGGACCGGCTGGCGATTCTTGGCGGCAACGGCGCGGGCAAATCGACCCTGCTACGCGTCTTTGCCGGCTCTTACGAGCCATCCGACGGCACCGCCGATATCAGCGGCAGTGTGTCATCGCTGCTGGACATCACGCTCGGCATGGACTTCGAGCTGACCGGCGAGGAAAACATTTTCTTGCGCGGCGCGTTCGCCGGCATGTCGCCGGCGGAGATCAAACAACGTATTCCGGAGATCGCCGAGTTCTCGGAGCTCGGCGACTACCTGCACTTACCGGTGCGGACCTATTCGAGCGGCATGATGTTGCGCCTGGCTTTTGCCATATCCACGGCTCGTGCTCCGGACATTCTGCTACTCGATGAAATGATTGGCGTAGGCGACCGAGCGTTTAGCGCCAAGACCAGCAAGCGGCTGGAAAACCTGATGGATACCGCGAGCATTCTCGCGCTTGCATCGCACGACCCCACTACCTTGAGCAAGTACTGCAATCGCGCGGTGCTATTGCGAGGTGGGGAAATCGTCATGGAAGGCACATTGACCACGGTACTCAAGGCTTACGAGGCCGCGCCCCCTTCACACCACGCCGAGCCAGCATGATGGAAGCCAAGAAACTGCCCAAGGTGGATCGCGAATTCATCGGCCGAGTCGATTCGTACGATAACGACAACGTCGCGGGATGGGTTATCGATCCGTCCGACCCGGAGCACGTGTTCGACGTGGAGCTGTACGTCAATGATGTATGGCATGGTTGTGTACGAGCGGGATTTCCACGTACCGACCTGCTCGAACATGGCATCGGCTCGGGCCACAATGCTTTTTATTTCAGCTTGCCGCCGGCCGCGTCCGACGAGAGCGTGAAGATAGAAGTAAGAGAGTCGCTATCGCAGCAGCCCCTGGATGCCTCGATGGTGCTGGCGCGAACCGCATCGCCGCGGTTCGCCGGACTATCGCGCACCGACGCGGCCGCCATGCTTTACAAGCCATTGCTCGGGCTTGGCGCGGATGCCTTTTCATTTCGCGACAACTATCTCACCCTCAAGGGCATGTACCTGCCCCCTGACGGCAACCCGTTTGCCTATGAGGTAAGCGGCGACGATGGCGTGGCGTTTGAACTGCATCGGCCGATACAGGATGCCGAGCCATCCGATTACTTCTGGTTCTGGCCCAATACCACATGGAGCATGTGGCGAATCGATATCGATCTTGCGCAGACCAGCCACGAAGGCTCGGCGTATCGCTTTGTCTTCAAGCCTACGGACGACACCCGCAAAGATCGCACGGAAGTACTTTACGTGCCCAAGGATCTACGACTGTGGCAGCGCCTGCCCGGTCACGCGCGGCGCAGCCGGGTGCAGCTCGGCGACTTTCCTGAGGCCAGCCCGATAAGGGCATTGACCCATTACAAGGCGATCTCGGAGATTGCGCGGCGGCACCTCAGATCGCTGGATGGTCTGCGCGTGCTGGACTGGGGCTGCGGTTGGGGCCGGCTGGCGCGGGTTTTTCTGCAACAGGAGAAATTCACCGAGCTATGGGGTGCCGATATCGATGAGGACAACCTCGCCTGGGCGCGCGAAAATATTGCCGCCAACAGCTTTGTCCAGGTCCCGTTGTATCCACCGACCACGCTGCCATCGAATCACTTCGACCTGATCTACGCGCTGTCGGTCATGACCCACCTGACCCACGATGCCCAGGAGCAGTGGCTAAGCGAGATCCGTCGCGTGCTGCGTCCCGGCGGCTGCGCCATCCTGACCTTTCACGGCCGCACCGCACTAGGGTTTTCAACCCGCTATCTGACCTCCGATACCGTGAAGAATTTTACAACCCAGGGATTTGACGATGCATTGGCCTGCGCCGATCTCGATACGGTGATTGGCGCGGGTTACTACAAGAACACCTTTCAGTCCCACGACGACGTGCGCAAGCGGTGGGGTACCCAGCTACGTGTCGCGGAAATCACCGAGGCAGCGATCGGTATTCAAGATGTCGCCGTGCTGTTCAAAGACTGACTGCCGGACATTCGCAATGTAAACGCTGGAAGCGCGATTCAGACCCCTGACTAATGGAAGGCTCATGTTCCTGCTCGATACGTTGAAAAAACATAAGAGTGCACATCGGTTCAAGCCATTCCTGGTTTCGTATGAGAACGGCCTCGCCAGGCAGTTTTCCTATGGCGACGCCTTCGACGAGACTTTGCGCTGGGCAGCCTTGTTACGCCGTCACTCGGTGCGCAAGGGCGATATCGTCTTTGTCGCGCTCAAGCATCGCCATGAAATCTATTTTTGTTTCATGGGCGCGATGTGGCTGGGCGCGATTCCATCCATCATCCCCTTCCCTACGCCCAAGCAAGACCTGGATATCTATTGGCACGAGTACCGAACCATGTTCGCCCAGGTCGAGCCGCGGCTGTTGTTGACCTATGGCGACAATGTTCCAGCAGTGCGCGACGCGCTAGGAAACCAGTCTTGCGTCGTGCTCGACCTGGATGATCCAGCGATTGGCCTGGACCATGCCGTGCCCCAGCTCGACCCGGTCGACGGCAATCCGCACGATACCGCCCTGCTGCAATTCAGTTCAGGCACCACCGGCATGCGCAAAGGCGTCATGCTCACGCACGGGCAGCTCGCCCAGCACATGACGACGTACTCACGAACCATCGATTTTCGCGCCGAGGACATTGTTGCCTCCTGGCTTCCGCTGTATCACGACATGGGCCTGATCGCCTGCTTCCTGCTGCCGCTGCATGCCGGCGCCACGATCATCTCGCTCGATGCATTCGACTGGGTAGCGCAACCGTCGAAACTGCTGCAGACCCTGGAAACCTATCGCGCGACGTTTGCGTGGATGCCGAATTTTGCCTTGCAGCATGTCGTCCGCACGCTGCCCGAGGAGCAAAACTTCGATCTTCGGCATGTCCGCGCAATCATCAATTGCTCCGAAGTGTGCCGGCCGCAAACCATGCAGAGCTTTCTCAGCGCCATGCTCGATCACGGGTTACGGCCTGAACAACTGCAAACCTGCTATGGCATGGCGGAGGCTGTTTTCGCTGTTTCGCAATCCACGCTTGACGCGGTGCCACGGACGGTCACCGTGGATAGATACCTGCTTGAACGCTACTCGCGCGTGCGAATGGTGGAGCCGATATATCGCAATGGGCAAACGTTCGTGTCATGCGGGCCGATCCTCGATGGTCTTGAAGTCAAGGTCGTTCCGCTGGCGACGGCGAGCAATGATTCACCTGACAAGCCACCGCCGGCCACCGGCGATATCGAGGTCGGCGAACTGCATATTCGCGGCAATTACCTGTTCAGCGGCTACTTCCGCAATGAAGAGGCCACGGCGGCAGCCATGCTTGACGGCTGGTACAACAGCGGCGACATCGGTTTCATCGACGCCGGCGAGCTATTCGTTTGCGGCCGCCTGAAGGAAATGCTGATCGTGCATGGCCGCAACTACTACGCCAACGACATCGAAGGCATTGTCAGTCACATCAACGGCATCAAGCCCGGTCGCGCTGTCGCATTCAGCATCGAA
>NZ_JAPDPE010000137.1 GCF_026283955.1 Dyella silvatica
CATGGACAAGAACACATACGACGCCATCGTCGTCGGCACCGGCGTCAGCGGCGGTTGGGCGGCTAAAGAGCTGACCGAGAAAGGGCTTAAAACGCTGGTGCTCGACCGCGGCCCGATGGTCAAGCACGGCGATTATCCAACCGCCCTGAAAGCCCCCTGGGAGCTGCCCTACGCCGACGAGCCGACGCAGGAAGACATCCGCCGTCACCCGGTGCATACGCGCCCGTCGTTCTACGGCATCACTCAATCCACCAAGCATTGGTTCGTCGACGACCTCGACAACCCCTATGTCGAAACCAAGCCGTTCGACTGGTTCCGCGGCTACCACGTCGGCGGGCGCTCGCTGATGTGGGGCCGGCAAAGCTATCGCCTGAGCCCGATGGATCTCGAAGCCAACGGCAAAGAAGGTGTCGGGGTGGATTGGCCCATCCGCTATGACGACCTGGCCCCCTGGTACGACTACGTCGAGGAGTTCATCGGCGTCAGCGGTTCGACCGAGCAGCTGGCGCAACTGCCGGACGGCCAGTTTCTGCCGCCGATGGAGCTCAACTGCGTCGAGAAAGACTTCCGCGGCAAACTGTCCGACAAGTTCAGCCGTAAGCTGATCATCGGCCGCACCGCCAATCTCTCGGCACCGCTCAAGCACGACAAGAGCCCGCAGCGCGGACAGTGCCAGTATCGCAACCTGTGCATGCGTGGCTGCCCCTTCGGCGCCTACTTCAGCAGCAACTCGTCGACCCTGCCCGCGGCCGAGAAGACCGGCAACATGACCATGGTGACGAACGCCATCGTCTACGAGGTGATCTACGACAACATCAAGGGCAAGGCGACCGGCGTGCGCGTACTGGACAGCGAAACCGGCCAGCAAACCGAATACTTCGCGCGGGTGATCTTCTTGTGCGCCTCGACCTTCGGCACCACGCATATTCTGCTGAACTCCACCTCCAGCCGTTTTCCGAATGGCTTCGGCAATGACAGCGGTGAAGTGGGTCATAACATCATGGATCATCTGTTCGGCAGTGGCGCGCATGCGCTCGTCGACGGCCATGAGGACCGCTACTACAGCGGACGCCGGCCGAACGGCTTCTACATTCCGCGCTACCGAAATCTCGGCTCCGAGAAACGAAAATATCTGCGTGGCTTCGGCTTCCAGGGTGGCGCCAGCCGCCGCGACTGGACCCGGCTGGTCGACCAGCCTGCGCTCGGCGATGAGCTGAAGCGCGCCGCAGAGACTCCTGGCCCCTGGATGCTGTCCATGATGGGCTTCGGCGAAATGCTGCCCTCCCATCGGAACCACGTCACCCTGGACCGTAGCCGCAAAGACAAGTACGGCATGCCGGTACTCAACTTCAATGCCGCGCACGAGGAGAACGAAATCCTGATGGGCAAGGAGATCATCGACGACGCGCTCGAAATGCTCAGCGCCGCCGGTTATCGCGACGTGCGCTCGTTCAAGATCGAGGCGAATGTCGGTGCCGGCATCCACGAGATGGGCACCGCGCGTATGGGCCGCGACCCGAAGACCTCGGTGCTCAACGGATGGAACCAGATGCACGCCTGCAAAAACGTCTTCATCACCGACGGCTCATGCATGACCTCGTCCGCCTGCCAGAACCCATCCCTCACCTATATGGCACTGACCGCGCGCGCGGCCAGCCACGCGGTGGAAGAACTCAAGCGCGGAAATATCTGAGGAGATCGCCATGAATCGTCGCGAATGGTTGAAATGTGTTTCCGCGCTGGCGGTCGGCGCGGTGGCGTCGCCCTCGCTGCTGGCGATTGTCGACGCCCACGCAGCAGCACAAAACCCTGGCACGAACCCGCAGTTCTTCAGCCGGCCACAAATCAACCTGGTGGCTGCGGTGGTTGACATCATCATCCCGCGCACCGACACCCCGGGGGCCATCGATGCCGGCGTACCGAACTTTATCGATCAGATGTTCCTAAGCGTCTATACCAAGGCCGAGCAGCAGCGTTACCTCAGCTCGCTTGCCGCCTTCGACAAGGTCGGCGGCAAGCCCTTTCTTCAGCTTGATGATGCGCAGCGCAAGGCTCTGGTCACCCGCCTGCACACCGAGGCGCTGAGCAAGCTCAAGGAAACCGCGGCGACGCCGAGCGCCTTCGTCCTGATGAGCAAGAAACTGGCCATGCTGGGCTTTTTCATGTCCGAGCCCGGTTGCACGCAGGTGCTTCAATACGTCGCCATCCCCGGCGCTTACCACGCCGACATACCGCTGTCGCAGGCGGGCAACGGCAAGGCCTGGGCAGTCGAAACGGAATTGAAGCTCTGACTCATGAACCGAGCACACCGATCAGGCGAGCATGCATGAAGACACTTAAGGGGCCAGGCATCTTTCTTGCCCAGTACGCGGCAGACGCGGCGCCATTCAATACACTGCCCGACATCGCCCGCTGGGCGGCGTCGCTGGGCTTTGTCGGCATACAGATTCCCAGCAACGATCATCGTTTGTTCAATCTCGAACAGGCAGCGGCGAGCAAGGCTTATTGCGACGACATAGCCGGCATGCTGGCCGAACACGGGCTGGCGGTAACCGAGCTGTCCACCCATCTGCAAGGGCAACTGGTCGCGTCGCACCCGGCCTACGATCGCCTATTCGATGGTTTCGCACCCGTGGCACTGCGCGGCAACGTGCAACAGCGTCAGGCCTGGGCCGTGCAGCAGCTCAAACTGGCGGCGACGGCAAGCAAGCACTTCGGCCTGTCCGCGCACGCGACCTTCTCCGGCGCGCTGGCCTGGCAGTGGTTCTACCCCTGGCCGCAACGCCCCACCGGCCTGATCGAGGAGGCCTTTACCGAACTCGGCAAACGCTGGCGGCCGATTCTCGATGCATTCGACGAGGCCGGCGTCGATGTCTGCTTTGAACTGCACCCCGGCGAGGATCTGCATGACGGCGCCACCTTCGAGCGCTTTCTCGATGCCGTCGATCACCATCCGCGCGCGAACATCCTCTACGACCCCAGCCATATGTTGCTGCAGCAGCTGGACTATCTCGCCTTCATCGACATCTATCACCAGCGCAGTCGCGCCTTCCACGTGAAGGACGCCGAATTCCGGCCCAATGGACGCGCTGGCGTCTATGGCGGATACCAGAGCTGGATCGATCGCCCTGGGCGCTTCCGTTCGCTGGGTGACGGACAAATCGATTTTCGCGCGATCTTCAGCAAGCTCGCGCAATACGACTATCCGGGCTGGGCCGTACTCGAATGGGAGTGCTGCCTGAAAGACGCCCAACAAGGCGCCCAGGAAGGCGCCGTCTTTATTCGCGACCACATCATCAAGGTCACCGATCGCGCGTTCGACGATTTTGCCGCCAGTGGCGCCGACCGCGGCTTCAACCGCCAACTCTTGGGGCTCGAATAACCATGTCCGCAGATTTCCAAGGTATCAGCCGCCGCGCCGCGCTGGGCCAGATCGCCGCTGCCGCAGCCTTCAGCGCTACCGCTCTTCTGCCATCGGCCCACGCCGCGCCCGGCGCCGAGCCCAACAAACCCGCCCCGGCGAAGGCCCCGCCCGGACGCCTCAAGCAATCCCTGAGCCGCTGGACGTCCGAAGCCGCGCTTCCCGAACTGTGCAAGCGCGTCAAGGCGATCGGTTTCAGCGGCGTCGATCTGCTCTACGCGGACGAGTGGGCGGTGGTCAGCGACCACGGCCTGGCGCTGTCCATGGGCTACCCCGCCAAACGCGACAATTTCATCACCATGGGCTTTAACGACACCGCCAATCACGCCACCTTGCTGAAAGAGCTGGAGGCAACCATCCCGCTCGCCAAACGCGCCGGCGTGAGCAACCTGATCGCCATGTTTGGTAATCGCAAGGCGGGCATCGACGAGCGCGCGGCCATCGACAACTGCGTTGCCGGGCTGTCCAAGATCGCGCCCTACGCCGCCGAGAACGGCATCACGATTTGTGTGGAGCTGCTCAATAGCAAGGTCGACCATCACGGCTACCAAGGCGACAGCACCGCATTCGGCGTCGCCGTGATGAAGGGCATCAACTCACCCCATGTGAAGCTGCTCTACGACATCTACCACATGCAGATCATGGAGGGCGACGTGATCCGCACGATACGCGACAACATCCAGTGGATCGGGCATTTCCACACCGGTGGTGTCCCGGGCCGCCACGAGATCAATGGCACTCAAGAGCTGAACTATCACGCCATCGCCAGCGCCATCGCGGACCTGAATTTCTCGGGATTCATCGCCCACGAATTCGTACCCACGCAAGCTGATCCCTTCGCCTCCTTCGCCGAGGCAGTCAAGATATGCACGGTCTAAACCTCTGCCGGGAACCACTTATGCAACAGCGTATCGTGCATGCCCTTGCCCTCATAGCGCTCACCACGATCGGTTCATCGTCGGCTTGGGCACAGGCAGCTCCCGCCGGCGCAGTCGAGCCGACCGATCCCAAAGCCACCGAGCAATGGGCGCCGGTGCCAGCCATCGTCACACCGGGCAAGCAAGACCTTCAGCCACCCTCCGATGCCGTCGTACTGTTCGACGGCCGTAGCCTCGATCAATGGGAATCATCCAAGGACCATTCGCCTGCGCGCTGGAAACTTCACGACGGCGTGGTAACGGTCAACAAGGCCGCAGGAAATATCCAGACCAGGCAACGCTTCAAGAACTACCAATTGCATCTGGAATGGCAGGTTCCCAAAGGCATCACCGGCGAAGGCCAGGCACGCGGCAACAGCGGCTTGTTCCTGGCCTCGACCGGGCCGGGCGATGAGGGCTATGAAATCCAGATCCTGGATTCGTGGCAGAACCCGACCTACGTCAACGGCCAGGCCGCCAGCGTCTATAAACAGACAGCTCCGCTGGTCAATGCCATGCGCCCGCCAGGCGAATGGCAAACCTACGACGCCATCTGGACAGCCCCCGTATTCGCCACCGATGGAACGCTGAAGTCGCCAGCCTACGTCACGCTGTTCCACAACGGCGTGCTGGTACAAAACCATACCCAGCTAAGCGGGGAGACCTTCTACATCGGCAAGCCGAAATACAAGCCGCATACCGAGGCCGCGATCAAGCTCCAGGCGCACGGCGACCCTTCGCAACCCATCAGCTTCCGCAATATCTGGGTGCGCCCGCTGGACTAAGCGAGCGCTTCCATCATTCGGTCGCGCCTCACCATCGCAGGAGCGATGGTGAGGCGAAAATCGAAGAGGTCGATAGGCTGCATGACTGCATTTTCGCCGGCTCGGCGGGCAGGCATCGAAGCAGCATTCCTTACCGGGCAAGCGGCGAGTTCACGTAGGTCACCCAGCGATCAAAATGATCAGGAAAAGCTCTGATGTGTCGCCGCACGCGAGCAATCATCCCCGTTTATCCCTCTTTTGCTTCGACACGGTCTAGCGCCCGACATCTGCGCGTGACAGCCCTTTGCGCAGAGCAATGGCAAAACCCGAAGGATCATCGATCCATGAATAATGGCTGGCCGACGGCACAACGTTCACTTGAGCCAAGCCCGCTTTCACATCGCTCAACCATGACTGCCCTGCCGGATCTATGTAATCGTGATCTCCCTGAATAACGGTAATAGGCACAGGGTGCGCTTTCAGTGTTGGTCGGACGTCAAAATCGGATGGCAACGTGTTGCCAATCGCCTCAGACACCTTTTCATTGTAGTAAACCCCACCACCGGTGATATCCCGCCACCGACTGAGGTCAATGATATTCAGTGACGCCTGCTTTTCGATACGCCAGCGCGTACTCTTCTGCTGAGCCGTATCCGATTTGGGATCCGTCGGGAGACTGGCCGCCTTTTCCGCGGCCGCTATAGCCTCCGCTCGCCCCATCAATACGTGCTGCCGAGGACGCATCACTTTAAGCCAAGCAGCGAGCCCACCGGGCCCAAAGGTCGGTGGTACCGAAGCCGCTAACACCAGACCAGCCACATGTTCTGGATGCGCCTGGTAATAGCTCATGGCCAATACAGTGCCGAAAGAATGGCCAAATAAAACCAGCTTCTCTACGCCGAGCGCCTTTCGAAGTGTTTCGAGGTCGTCGACAAGCTGCCCCATCGTGAGCTTACTAACCTCTTGCTCCGGCACGGGCGATAGCAGGCTCCCTCGCTGGTCGAATAAGATAAATCGATGCTCGCCCAGTTGCGGACGCAGCGCATCAATGATGTATTGGAAATCATTGCCTGGACCGCCGTGCAGGAATACGACGGGGGTTCCCACGCCAAGTTCCGTCACATATAAATCGGCGACATGATCAGCTGTCTTCAGGTACCACGCATTATGCTGAAGTTGGTTGTAGACATCGTTGGCATTTTTAAGGTCTGCATCGGCAGCTCGTAGATCAGCCAGCGGCGCACAAGCCATCGCGCACGTAAAAAGTAGCCCGGAAAGATAGCGCACCTGATTTGCTCCAAATGATGTCAAGCTGCATTTCATCAGCACGCACGGTCGGAGTCGCAGGTAAGAAGTCATCCGACAACGGGTGACGAGTACCGCTTGTGGTCGTCTATCGTTATGGCTCTCGCGCTGACACCGCAGCGCAAGACCAGGAAAGCTCTGCCGATGAACCCCGGTGCTGCGTGAGCGCAACATTGCCCAAGAAAAGTATGGTCAAAGCCAAGTACACAAACGCCTAAGTGTGTTCGTCTATGCAGTCCAACTAAGGCCAGACTTGGGCCTCGCCCAGGTCAAACATTCGCATGAGGTCAGGCGTAATTCTTGGCCAGAGCAGCAAGGTATTCGCGTCCTAAATCATTGACCAAGGCAGCGCCATACACTGACTCACCGGTCAGCCAGCTCTCGATGTCATGAGCGTCGACGAAGCAGTCTCGCGCGACGGTCGAAATCGCTCGCCAGTTGTTGCTTCCATCAAAAGCCAGGATACCGAGGTCAACAGGCCTCGCCTGGTAGACAATGCATTTCTTTAAATCGTCGATCAAAATCAGCCCGTTGTAATCACCGGACCGTCGCAATGACTCACTCATAGCGCCAATCTTGAATGACCAATCGTCATCGGACTCCAGCCAGCCGAGCAGGGTTCTTTCCGTAAAAGAAAAAACGGCAACCCGAACCTCAGTGCCGAGACAGTTCAATATTATTTCTTTTGCCGCACAAATCACGATATCAGACGAACAGATATCGAGATCGAAAAAAAAATGCTGCTCAAATCGCCTGGAAAAAATGTAGTCAGGAAAACTCTTCCGGCTCTCCAACACTTCCATCAACTTGGCGGCCTTATCCTCATACTCCATATCATTCACCCGTGAGTCTCAATTTGGCGATCGGCTTCTTATCTCCAGCCATCTGAATAGATGCGGATGAAACTCCGGACGGCGCACCGGCAACACCTCCGCCCGAAGACGCGAAATAGAACATATAGGTTTTCACCAATAGTCACCCGATGCCGTGCACGCTACGCATCGAGCAGTGGCTCGTGTTGACAGACTTAAGTAGTCCCGGCAGCCATCTTAGCCGGAGCTAAGGGCAACGATCCGCTGAGGGCTTGGCCGAGCCAGCGCCATCGACGGTGATCGCCGCAAAGAAAAACACCCCGGCCTGCTGGCTCGGCATCACTGCGGCGACCTCTCCGCTGGCGGTCTGCAGCACCGACATACCGTGCGGCACATCCGCATGCCCCTGGTAGCTCGCCACCTTATCGGTCGCCGGGCTGAAAACCCAGGTTCCTGGATATTTGCCGCGCTGCTCTCGCCCGACCGACTGCACCGAGGTTCCAGCGGGGTAAGTCATCGGTCCCAGCGTGGTTTCGCAAGCCAGGCCCGCCTCATCGAAGCCGAGCAATCGGCGCTGCTTGTCCAGCATCAACCGAGGCCGCTTCAGCGGCAGATGAAATAGCCGGATCACTTGGTTATCCGCCAACTGGATTTTCCAGTAATCGTCATCGCGAAAGCCATCGCCGTAGGTCGTTCCGCCATTCAGTCGTACGGTCGCCCCTTTGGGAAGGCCGATATCGCCGACCTGATTGCCATCGTCCAATTGGCATTGATCGAAATCTTTCAGGCGGCCATCGGGCTGCAGCGCAAACTGGATCGGTTCGGCCGCGTTGCACCGCCAGCCTTGCACGTTTTGACTGCCTTGCCCTTTTACCGCAACCGAGGTGGCGTGGCTGCCCTTGGTCGCAAAGGTCTTGTCGTCATAGTCGATGCTTACGGCACGATTCAAGCTGATGGCTTCGACACCGTAAGCACTCACCGGATGAGGAAATTCAGCCACGCTGAACGATTCCATGTCACCGGCCAGGTCCAGCAAAAGCTTGCTCCCCGCCGGCATATCCACACCGCCCAACCGGGTCGGCTTGGTTAGCGTGATATGTCGTGCGGCCTGCTGCTGATCGACTTCACGCGTCACCTCGTGAGCACTCAGCAGCATCAAGAGAAAGAAGCCGGTCAGCGCCATCGACAACAGCAGCACCGTGACCGAGGTCTTCAAACGCCTGTGAAAAGCGCGTCGCGCCGATTTGCTCAACGCCAACGTCATGGCCCAGCCGGTCAGGAATATCGCCGCCAGCAAGGACACCAGCAACAAAACAAGCAGCAGAACCGAAGGCAGCGCGACAGGAATCAAGACAGGCTCGCATCCATGGAGTTGGCGCTCAGTCTAATGGGCGCGCGTCCGGTTGCGGCATCGCCCTGGGATCAAAGCTTTCCAGCAGCCGGCCATGCCGCGGGCAAGATCAACTCATCTCGACCGCATCTTCCGCCGCCACAAAGCCACCGGTTTGATGCTGCCACAGCCGCGCATACAAACCACCTCGGGCAATCAACTCGGCATGCGTGCCGCTTTCGACAATCCCCCCCTTATCCATCACCACCAGCCGATCCATCCGGGCGATGGTGGAGAGCCGATGGGCAATGGCAATCACCGTCTTGCCTCGCATCAGCACTTCCAGGCTGTCCTGAATCGCAGCTTCGGCCTCGGAATCCAGCGCCGAGGTCGCCTCGTCAAGAATCAGGATCGGCGCATCTTTCAGCAACACGCGGGCAATCGCCACGCGCTGGCGCTGGCCGCCGCTCAATTTCACCCCACGCTCACCGACCAGCGCGTCATAGCCATGACGACCCTCGCCGTCGATGAGCTCTGGAATGAACTCGTCGGCACGCGCCTTGCGCACGGCTTCGAGAATCTGCTCATCCGTGGCACCGGGGCGACCGTACAGCAGGTTGTCGCGTATCGATCGATGCAGCAATGAGGTGTCTTGGGTGACCACGCCGATCTGCGAACGCAGGCTTTCCTGGGTAACCCCGGCAATGTCCTGGCCGTCGATCAGAATGCGCCCTTCTTCGAGGTCGTAAAGCCGCAGCAGCACATTGACCAAGGTCGACTTGCCGGCACCCGATGGGCCGACCACGCCGATCTTTTCACCCGGCCGCACATTCAATTGCAGGCCGCTGATCACCCCGCTTTCTTTGCCGTAGTGAAAATGGATGTCCTCAAAATGCACTTCGCCGCGGCTCACCTTCAACGCCGCCGCATCGGCGCGGTCTTGCACCGCACGCGGCTGTGCGATGGTCTGCAAACCGTCCTGCACGGTGCCGACATTTTCAAAAATGCCGTTGACCACCCACATGATCCAGCCCGACATATTGTTGATACGAATCACCAGGCCGGTGGACAGCGCAATCGCGCCCACCGTCACCTTGCCCTGGCTCCACAGCCAGATCGCCAGCGCCGAGGTACCGACAATCAAAAAGCCGTTCAAGGCGGTGATACTGCTGTCCATCAGCGTGGTCAACCGGGTCATCCGGCGCAGCTTTTCCATTTGCTCGCCCATCGCCTCGGCGACATAAGCCTCTTCGCGATGCGTATGCGCAAACAATTTCAGGGTGAGAATGTTGCTATAGCCATCGACAATGCGGCCCATCAATTTGGAGCGTGCCTCGGATGCGCGCCATGAGCGCTCTTTGGTGCGCGGCACGAAATAGCTCAAGGTGCCGACATAGGCAAACAGCCATAACACCAGTGGCACGGCCAGCCAGACATCGGCCTTGGCAAACATCACAATCGCGCTGCCGGTGTAAATGGCGACATACCAGATGGCATCGACAATCTGCACCGCCGATTCACGCAGCGAGGCACCGGTCTGCATGATGCGGTTGGCGATGCGCCCGGCGTAATCGTTCTGGAAAAAACCCAGGCTTTGGCGTATCACGTAGCGATGGTTCTGCCAGCGAATACGGCTGGTCAGGCTCGGCACAATCGCCTGATTGACGATCAAATCGTGCAGGCCGATCACCACCGGCCGAGCGATCAGGGCGACAAAGCCCATCCACAGCAATTCATTGCCATGCTGTTTGAAGAAGTCGGCCGCCGGCACGCCTTTGGCCATATCGACAATGTTGCCGATAAAGCCAAACAACGAAACCTCGACGATAGCCACGCCAAAACCCACCACGATCGCGCCGGCGAAAACCGGCCAGACCTGACGTAGGTAAAACAGATAGAACCGCCATACGGATTTCGGCGGCATCTCGTCGACCGGCTCTTTGAAAGCATCGATCAGCGATTCGAACCAACGGAAGATCATCGGGAATGGCCAGCGATGTGAAGAGCGCCATTGTAGGCGAGCCAGGGACACTCTGACCTATTCCATATGACGGATGGGCAGATCCGCCGACGGTCATTTCATAACGCTGCGCCAGCCAGCCCGGATACGATGCGTCGGCATGGCCGCCCAGCGACTCAATGCGAGTCATGCTCTCCCCGTTCCGGCGATCCCGCAAGCATCCCGGATACCCCAAAGATAAAGAGCCCCTTATGGATACCATCATCATTGCGTTGATTCTGACGACCTGGTTCATGCTGTTGCGATCACGACGCACGCTGGCCTTGGGCCTGTTCCTCTTAAGCCTGCTGCTTAGCGCAGGGCTATTCGCGTTTCACACCACCAGCGCCTTGCCGCTTTCCTTCTGAGGCGCCGCGATGAAACCCCTCACCAATGGAAGTTGGGCGCTTACTTGCGCACAAATCATGCTGCTTGGCCTGTGCGTGTGTCTGGCCGGCGCCTTTGTCGCGCAATTAACCCTGGGCGAGCTGCCCTGTCCGCTGTGCATACTGCAACGCATGGCGATGATGCTGTGTGCGCTGGGGCCGGCGATGATTCTGTTTGAAGCCAGGCGCGGCCATAACGAAAGCGCCATCTATGCCCAAGGCTTCGGCCTAAGCGTGCTGGCCGCGATTCTGGGCATGGCTATCTCCACCCGCCAGGTATTGCTGCACATCTTGCCCGGCGATCCCGGCTACGGCAGCGCGGTGCTTGGCCTGCATCTGTATACCTGGGCCTTGCTGGTCTTTATCTGCGTGTTGCTCGGCGCCGCTGTTGGCCTGCTGCTTATCGGCACCAAAGGTTGGACTCCGCCGCCGCTGCGGCTACTTTCGACGCTGCTGCCATGGCTGCTGGCAGGCCTGATCGCAGCGAATCTGCTGTCGGTGTTTATCGAGGAAGGCCTGCACTGGGTGCTGCCGGACGACCCCGTGTACTACCAACTGCTGAAATAGCTGAACTGATCGGCTCGAATGTGGCGATCCAGCCATACTTTCGATTGACCCGGTGCATGGACGCCCGGATCATTCGCGCATGACTATCCTGCTGCGCCATGCGCTGATTCTGCTATTCGCCATCGGCAGCACGCCGCTGCTTGCCCAGCCCGTTACCGCACCAGACGCACCAAGCCCGCTGACGCCCGCCACCGCGGCTCAGCCACCCAGCATCGATCAACTAAACAGCACGCTGGATGGCATTAAGCAGGTGCTGGCCAATAAAACACCGCCGGACGACACCATGCTTGTCGCGCTGCGCAGCAAGGCGCAGACCGTCCAGCAACAGGCCGATCAGCTAGTCGTCGGCTTTGCGCCGCAAAATGACAGTCTCGACGCAAAGCTCGCCGTACTCGGCCCGGCGCCTACCGATAAAGCCGCGCCGCCCGAGGCACCCGAGGTTATCAGCCAGCGCAAACAACTGAATAAGGCCAAGGCCGATCTCGACGCGCAGAAAAAGCAGGCGCAAACCACCAGCCTGATCGCCACGCAACTGGCCACCCAGATCGCCGGGATGCGTCGCGACCTGTTCGAAGCGCAAATCACCCAGCGCACCGCGTCGCCATTCAGCAGCAGCTTCTGGTCACAGCTGAGCAACAATTTATCGGACGACCGAACCTCGATATCGCTGCTCGGCACAGATGCGGACAACGCCGCCCAGCAAGCCTGGCAACCCGCCAATCGCACCCCGTTCATCATCTGCCTGATCGCCGCCTTGCTGCTCTTGGTCGGCGGCAAATTGATCGAACGAAGCATGCTGAAACTGACTAGCATCCACCTGCAAGCCGGCCGTTTGCGGCGTAGCGCCCTGGCCATGATGATCGCGCTGACCACCGCGCTCATCTTCAGCCTTAGTGCTCACTTGGTCTACCTGGCGTTCAATTGGAACGACACCCTGGATGCCGAGCTCGATCAAATGGCCAGGGCGCTGGTAAGGCAGGCCTTTTTCGCCGCCTACGTGGCGGGCCTTGGTCACGCCTTGCTGTGCGCCAGCCGTCCGTCATGGCGGCTGCCGCCATTATCCGATGACGCCGCGCGGCGGCTGCGCCCCTTTCCCTGGCTGCTGGCCGGCTGCGTGATGCTGGTCGGTGTGGTTGAGCAGATCAACCACAATATCGGTGCGAGCCTGGCAGCCACCATGGCGGTTACCGGCCTGATCTCCCTGCTGGTAAGCGGGGTGATCGCGGCGATGCTGTTCCGCCTGGGCCGTGCCCGGCGGGCCTTGCTTGCCGCAGGCGAGACCCCGGCCAAGCGGCCGCTATGGGTTGGCTTGCTGGTGGCCGGGGCTTTTATCGGCGTCGGTCTGTGCCTGCTCAGCATCGCCACCGGCTACATCGCGCTCGGCTTTTATATTGCCAGGCAGATGATGCGCATCGGCCTGATCGCCGCCACCGCCTATCTGCTGATGCACCTGGTGCACGACATCTTCGAGAGCTTGTTCTCGCCCAACGGATATACCGGCAAACGCATCCAGGACACCTTCGGCGTCAGCGCCAGCCACCTGGAACAAACCTCCACCGTCTTATCCGGCATGTGCCGGGCTGCCTTGCTGCTGCTGGCGGTCGCGCTGGCTATCACCACACCTTACGATGCCGGCCCGGATGAACTGATCAGTCGCTCCGGCCAGCTGTTTACCAGCCGCGCGCTAGGTTCTCTGAATATCGTGCCTGGCGATATCCTGACCGCGATCATGGTCGGTCTGGTCGGGTTTCAGATAATTCGCCTGATCAAGCAGTGGCTAAGCCAGCAGCTGCTGCCGAAAACATCGCTTGACCATGGCATGCAGAACTCCATCGTCACCCTGATCGGCTACGTCGGTGGCGTCCTGGTATTTGTGCTGGTGCTCGGTGCGCTGAGTGTCAACGTGCAAAGCATCGCCTGGGTCGCCAGTGCCTTGTCGGTGGGTATCGGCTTTGGCTTGCAGGCCATCGTGCAGAACTTTATCTCCGGCCTGATTCTATTGGCCGAGCGGCCGGTCAAAGTCGGCGACTGGGTCAGCATCAGCGGAGTCGAAGGCGATATTCGCCGCATTAACGTGCGC
>NZ_JAPDPE010000138.1 GCF_026283955.1 Dyella silvatica
CACGCGATCAATGCGGTTTACCGTGGCGTGGTGGGTTATCCGTCGGCGCTGACCGCCAAGACCTGGGGTTATTACGACGTGGCCTTCAAGGGCAAGGCGTTTGAATTCGAACGTCCGTTCGGCAGCTATGTGATGGAAAACGTGCTGTTCAAGATCAGCTTCCCGGCAGAGTTCCATGCGCAGACCGCCGTGGAGTGCGCCATGAAGCTGCATGCCCAGGTCGCCGGCAAGCTCGATCAGGTCGAGAAGGTGGTTATCGAAACCCAGGAAGCCGGCTGCCGCATCATCGACAAGACCGGTCCGCTGGACAACTACGCCGATCGCGATCATTGCATTCAGTACATGGTGGCGGTGCCGCTGATCTTCGGCCGTCTCACCGCCGATGATTACAACGATGACGTGGCTGCCGACCCGCGTATCGATGCGCTGCGCGACAAGATGGTGGTCAGCGAGAACCCGCAGTTCACCAAAGACTATTTCGACCCGGACAAGCGCTTCATCGGTAACTCGGTGCAGGTGTTCTTCAAGGACGGCAGCAGCACCGACAAGGTTTCGATCGACTTCCCGATCGGCCACCGCAAGCGCCGCGCCGAAGGCATTCCGGTGCTGCTGAAGAAGTTTGAAGCGGCGATGCGCGGCCACATGCCGTCACACAAGGTAAAAGCGATTCTCGAGGCCACCAACGACCCGGCCAAGCTCGATGCCATGCCCATTCAGCAGTTCATGGCATTGTTCGCGCTGTAACCTAGAGATGAGCCAAAACTGAACGGATGCGTGCGGTAAATGCTTAATTGTTTATTTTTTGCTAAGCTGCAGCACGCCCGTTTTGGGGCTATCAAGTAGATAAGCGAAGCGCAGTCTGAATATCCCTGTCTCATACCGCGCCGTTCTGCCTTGAAGCGAATACGAATAATCAATAACGAAACGAGGAGACACCCAATGAATCGTAAGGGCTTGTATTTTCTGATTGCTCTGGCTTTGGGCGGCGCAGGCGCTGCTCATGCGCAGACCGCCACCACTCCCAGCTACGACGGCCGCTGGTACATCGCGCCGACCGTGGGTGGCTACTACAACGATACCGACCGCAACACCAACAGCCGCCAGTTCTATTACGGCCTGGGCGTGGGTCGCTTCATTGCTCCGAACGTGTCGATCGACCTGTTCATCGACCGCACCAAGCGCGATCGTGACAACCCGAACGGCCCGGGTCATAGCAACGGTGGCAACTGGGCGAACAACAACTACGGCGTCGCCGCTCGTTACTACTTCGGCGCGTGGGACTCGTATCGTCCGTACCTGCTGGCTGGCGTGATGGGCAGCTACCACCGCAACGCGAACAACAAGGGCTGGGCACCGGCTGCTGAGTTGGGCGCCGGCGTGTCCAAGACGATCACGGACAGCACCGACATCCGTGTCGAGGCTGGCTACCGCTACGACTGGGACGACAAGAGCCAGACCACCACCAACAGCGCACGTTCGCGTGACGGTTACGGCGACTGGTTCCTGGGCCTGAGCCTGGTGTCGCGCTTCGGCGAGCCGGCTGCTGCGCCGGTTGCTCCGGTCGCCCCGCCGCCGGTTGCTCCGGATTGCTCGAAGACTGTCGTCAACGGTGTGAACCTGTGCGACAACAAGTGCCCGAACACGCCGGAAGGCACCGTGGTGGGTCCGGATGGCTGCCCGATTGCGGTGGTGATCGATCTGCGTGGTGTGAACTTCAAGTTCGACCGTCCGAAGAAGGGTGAGACGAACATCGAGAAGACGCTGGCTGAGCCGAGCGCCGATTCGTTGTCGATCCTGGATCAGGCCGTCGATACGCTGAAGCGTTACCCGAACGTGCAGGTGAATGTGGCCGGTTACACCGACGGCGTGGGCAAGGCTGCTTACAACCAGGGTCTGTCCGAGCGTCGCGCGAAGATCGTGTACGACTACCTGACCTCGCACGGTGTGGACGCCAGCCGTCTGCAGGGCCCGGTCGGTCATGGCATGAACGATCCGGTCGACAGCAACAAGACGGAACAGGGCCGCGCGCGCAATCGCCGCACGGAGCTGCAGGTGCAGAAGTAAGAGTAGGGCATCCCCAGGCCCGGCCTGGGGGTTTCCAGCTCATGTAGTACCGAGAAGCCCGGCTCACGCCGGGCTTTTCTTTTGCGTTGCAGCAATGGCAGGATGTGGCCTGATGCTTGGGTCGGTCAGTGGCAATCAGCCTGAACATCAGTTCACTCGCGAATTTGCAGCCTTGTACCGGGCAACGATCGAGGCGTGTGCACTCCTTAACGGTTTTGCTACACTTCGCCCGCTTGTTGTAGGACGCCAAGCAGGGAGCAGCATAAGTTCCCATAGTGTCGTGAGTTCTGACGCGCGACTTCCGTCTGGGGTGGAACGGACGCGAAAACCAATAAACGAGGAGACACCTGATGAATCGTAAGGGCTTATATTTTGTGATTGCCCTGGCCCTGGGCGGCGTAGGTGCCGCTCATGCGCAGAATGCCACGAGCACGCCAAGCTACGACGGACGTTGGTACATCGCGCCGACCGTGGGTGGCTACTACAACGATACCGACCGCAACACCAACAGCCGCCAGTTCTATTACGGCCTGGGCGTGGGTCGCTTCATTGCCCCGAACGTGTCGATCGACCTGTTCATCGACCGCACCAAGCGCGATCGTGACAATCCGAATGGCCCGGGCCATAGCCACAGCGGCAACTGGGCGAACAACAACTACGGCGTCGCCGCTCGTTACTACTTCGGCGCGTGGGACTCGTATCGTCCGTACCTGCTGGCTGGCGTGATGGGCAGCTACCACCGCAACGCGAACAACAAGGGCTGGGCACCAGCTGCTGAGTTGGGCGCCGGCGTGTCCAAGACGATCACGGACAGCACCGACATCCGTGTCGAGGCTGGCTACCGTTACGACTGGGACGACAAGAGCCAGACCACCACGAACAGTGCCAATTCGCGTGACGGTTACGGCGACTGGTTCCTGGGCCTGAGCCTGGTGTCGCGCTTCGGCGAGCCGGCCGCTGCGCCGGTTGCTCCGGTCGCTCCGCCGCCGGTTGCTCCGGATTGCTCGAAGACTGTCGTCAACGGTGTGAACCTGTGCGACAACAAGTGCCCGAACACGCCGGAAGGCACCGTGGTGGGTCCGGATGGCTGCCCGATTGCGGTGGTGATCGATCTGCGTGGTGTGAACTTCAAGTTCGACCGTCCGAAGAAGGGTGAGACGAACATCGAGAAGACGCTGGCTGAGCCGAGCGCCGATTCGTTGTCGATCCTGGATCAGGCCGTGGATACGCTGAAGCGTTACCCGAACGTGCAGGTGAATGTGGCCGGTTACACCGACGGCGTGGGCAAGGCTGCTTACAACCAGGGTCTGTCCGAGCGTCGCGCGAAGATCGTGTACGACTACCTGACCTCGCACGGTGTGGACGCCAGCCGTCTGCAGGGCCCGGTCGGTCATGGCATGAACGATCCGGTCGACAGCAACAAGACGGAACAGGGCCGCGCGCGCAATCGCCGCACGGAGCTGCAGGTGCAGAAGTAAGAGTAGGGCATCCCCAGGCCCGGCCTGGGGGTTTTCAGCTCATGCAGTACCGAGAAGCCCGGCTCACGCCGGGCTTTTCTTTTATCCCTTAGAGTCAGCCACTGACTCATTCGCTAGGCTTATGCGCATCATGATGGCTCGTCGTCCCGCTCACTCCTCCCGTGCGAAAGCCGCTCCTCGCCATGGCTTGGCGCGAGTGCTGAGCAAGCTGGGTGTGTGTTCGCGCAGTCAGGCAGAACGGGCGGTGCGCGATGGCCGGGTGAGCGTGGACGGCCGCATCGTGCTTGATCCCGAGCGGCCCGCGGATGCCGAGCGTCAACGTATTTGCCTGGATGGCCAGCCAGTTGCCGCGGCAACACGGGTCTACCTCATGCTTAACAAGCCACGCGGCATCGTGGTGAGTGCCGCCGATGAGCGTGGTCGCGATACCGTGTACGACCTGCTGGATCGTGCCGGCTTGCCTTGGTTGGGGCCGGTAGGGCGGCTGGATAAGGCCAGCGAAGGTCTGCTGCTGTTGAGTAACGATAGTGTATGGGCGGCGCGGCTGACCGAGCCGAAGCATCACGTAGACAAGACCTACCACGTGCAAGTCGATTGTATTCCCGATGCGGCGCTGCTGGAGCGACTGACGGCGGGCGTGACCGAGCAGGGTGAGCAACTGTTGGCGAAGCGCGTCGCGTTATTGCGCAGCGGTGAGAAGAATGCGTGGCTGGAAATCGTCCTGGACGAAGGTCGCAATCGCCATATTCGCCGCTTGCTGGAGGCGCACCGCATCAGCGTGCTGCGGTTGATTCGCGTAGCGGTGGGCTCGCTTGCGCTGGGCGAGCTGGCCAAGGGTCAATGGCGCCACCTCACTGCTGATGAAGTCATCGCGCTTTCCCAGGAAAGCGCGTGACCTGTGATGCGGGTAAACGGAAAACAGGGACAGCGTCGCCGTCAAGCTTTCCCTGTTCCCCGCTATAACTCTCAGCCTGCAATGACGCCCAGCTTGCGTCCTACCTTGGTAAACGCCGCTATCGCCTGATCGAGATGTTCGCGGGTATGCGCTGCGCTCATCTGCGTGCGAATACGTGCCTGGCCTTGTGGCACGACGGGGTAGAAGAAGCCGGTGACATAAATACCTTCTTCCAATAGCTCACTGGCCATGGCTTGCGCTTTCTTGGCGTCATAGACCATGACCGGCACGATCGGATGGACACCGGGCCGGATGTCGAAGCCTGCCTTGCTCATCTGCTCGCGGAAGTAGCGGGTATTTTCTTTCACCTTCTCGCGCAGGTCGCCAGCGCTGGCCAGCATGTCGAATACTTTGATGGCTGCCGCGACGACATGCGGAGGGAGGGAGTTGGAAAACAGATAAGGGCGCGAACGCTGGCGCAGCATTTCGATGACTTCGCTGCGGCCGGTGGTGAAGCCGCCTAGTGCGCCACCCAGCGCCTTACCCAAGGTGCCGGTGAAGATATCGATTTTGTCCATGACGCCATGTACTTCGGCCGAGCCACGGCCGTTTTCGCCGAGAAAGCCGGTGCAATGGCATTCGTCGATATGCACCAGAGCGTTGTACTTGCGTGCGATCGCGGTGATTTGATCCAGCGGCGCGATAAAGCCATCCATCGAGAAGGCGCCATCCGAAGTGATGAGCTTGGTGCGTGCGCCGGCGGCATCGGCAGCCTGAAGTTGCTTCTCCAGATCAGCCATATCGCAATTGCCGTAGCGAAAGCGCTTGGCTTTGCACAAGCGAATACCATCGATGATCGAGGCGTGGTTCAAGGCGTCGGAAATGACCGCGTCTTCTTCACCCAGCAAAGGCTCGAACAGGCCGCCGTTGGCGTCGAAGCATGCCGCGTAGAGGATGGTGTCTTCGGTGCCGAAGAACTCGGCGATTTTCTTTTCCAGCTGCTTGTGCAGATCTTGCGTGCCGCAGATAAAACGCACCGAGGCCATGCCGAAGCCGTGACTGTCGAGTGCATCCTTGGCGGCCTGGATCACCTCGGCGTTGTCGGCCAGGCCCAGGTAATTATTCGCACAGAAGTTCAGTACTTCCTTGCCGCTGTCGAGGCGGATCTTGGCGGACTGCGGTGAGGTAATGATGCGCTCGGCCTTGAACAACCCTTGTTCGCGGATCGATTCGAGTTCGCTGGCGTAGCGCGCCTGGGCGGAGTAGGTCATGGGGGCATTCCGGCCTGGAGGAAAGCGCTCATTGTGAGGCCTTCCGGTGCTGCCGTGAACCGCCAGAACCATTGAGCAGCGAATCCTGCGGCCAAGAGCGCCTTTCGGCGGTGCGGCAGGGCGCGGTGCGGCACCTGCCATGCGCACCTCACCGGCTTATCCTCAGTGCAGGCCGAAATCCACCCGGGTGGTCTTGCCCTTGTCCTCGATTCCTTTCGCATCCAGCTTGGGCGCCTGCATCGCGACGCGTTTGTCGTCGAGCTTGCCCTTCAGCCAGGTTTGTACCGCCTGGGCGCGGCGTTCGGCGAGCTGCTTCAGCGCCTCGTCGTTGACCGGCATATTGGTTTCCAGCAGCTGGTGCATTTCTTCCGGCGGTTGCGACTTGGTCAGGCCGATGACGTTTTTCGGCTTGGGGAAGTCGGCGTGCTTGTACACGCGTTCCAGGTAATGCTCGGATTCGTCCGGGGTGAGGGTCAGTGTGGCCGGGTCTTCTTTCTTGCCGTCGTCGTCGGCTTTGGCTTTGCGCACCAAGTCGTCCACCATCACTTTGCGCAAGCCGTTTTCGTCGACGCTGGGGTCGATCCGGCCGATGATGTCGAGGGTCAGCGCGGGCTTGCTTTGCAGCAGTTTTAGTAGTTGTTCCAGACGCGATTGCGCGCCGGCGTCGAGCACCGCCGAGCCCGGCGCGAACTCCACATAGCCCAGGTCTGGATGACTGCCGCCGCCGATCGAGGCGAGCAGGCGGAACGGCGAAGTCACCGCACGACTCAGCAGGTTGACGATGGCATGCCAGACCAGGCTGCCCATGCTGAATTGCGGGTCATCCAGCGAGCCGGACACCGGCACGTTCACATCGATATTGCCGTCGGAGTCTTTCAGCAGCGCCACCGCCAGCTTCACCGGCAGATGGCTGACACCGGGCCCTTCGATGCGATCGCCAAAGGTCAGCTGGGTGATGAAGATATGGTTGTCGGCGGTGAGCTTGCGCTGATCCAGCTGGTAGTGCACGTCCACCGTGAGCTGGCCGCTGGTGATGGGGTAGCCCGCATACTTGCCGGAATACGGCGACAAATGCGTCAGCTCGACGCCGTCGGCCTTGGCTTTGATGTCGAGGAAGGCCACCGGGGTCAACGGATTGACGGTGCCGCCGATGTCCACCGGTGAATTGCCATCGAGCTTGCCTTGCAGCACCAACTCGGCCGGTGCCGCGCCACCGGCCGTGCCGAACGCTCCCACTTTGCCGCCCAGGTCGGTGATGTTGGCGGTGTAATTCGGTTTGATGAAGTTATCGGTGTAGTTCAACTGGCCGCGGACCACACTGATCTGGCCGATCTGTATCTCCGGCTTGGGGCCGACCGGCTCGACAGGCTTAGCCGCGGTGGCCGCCGTTTTCGCCGCGGCGGCTGCCGCAGCCTGTGGTGCGCTTTGCTCGCGGGTGACAGAGACTGGCGCGGTTTCCGGGCTAGCCACGACGTCTTGCAGATTGATACGGCCGGTGGGGTTGACGATGACGCGCGCATAGAAGTCGCTCAGCGCGAGGCCGCCGATTTCAGCATGTGGCGCGCCCTGACCGAGGCGGATCACCATCCCGGTTGCGGTCAACGAATGCCAGCGCAGAAAGTCGTCGCCGGTGAGTTTGTCTTGCACCTTGACCCGGCCTAGCGTGGCCTGGCCGCGATAATCGATATTCGCCGGCGCGCTGCCGCGATCGCTATAGCGCAAGCGGCCATCCACGCTGAGCAGGGCGCTGCCGATCCGTACATTCAACGGCACGCTGATCATCGACTCCATCGGAGCGATATCCATGCCGCGGGTCTTCAGGCGCAGGTCGGCATCCAACGGTTGCGGCTTGACGCTGCCGCTGACATCGTAGTCGCCATTGCCCAGCTTGCCGGTCAGTGCCAGCTTGAGCGGCTTGCGCATATCGTCAGATAGCCCGTCCACACTGAATTTTCTGGCCTTGACGATCAACGGAACAGGCTTGCTGGCGGTGGCGTCCTTGAACGTCAGCGTGCTGCCTTCAACACTCAGGTTGGCGATGCTCCAATGCCAGCCGCTGTTGGCTGCTGGCTTGCCGGCGGCACGATTGGCGCGCGCCGCGGGTGCCGACTTGGTTGGCGCTGCCATCAAGCTGGCCAGGTCGATACTGCCGTTTTTCAAGCGTTGCAGATTGATCGTGGAGCCGCGCAGCGCCAGGCGATTCAGGCGCGCTTCGCTGCTGGCCAGATCGAACATGGCGATCTCGGCGCTCAACGCATCCCAGGCTACCGGCGCGGTATGACTGCCACGTGGGTTGAGCGCGAAATGATTCAAACTGGCTTGCGCCGGCTCGATATGCAGGTTGATCGCATGCCCCCATTCGGCTTGCAATTGACCGCTGGCATCGAGGCTGCCACCGCTGATATCGGCATTCAACAACGGTGGCGCCATCGGCATCAGCGGGGCGAGACCGACGTTCTTCAAATCCACTTTGCCGCTATAGCGGCTGGCGGCCAGATCGAGTTTGCCCGTGGTGTTAACCGTGCCGCCAGCGAGTTGGGCGGCGAGTTCCATGCTTGCCGCCGGGCCTGCCAGCGACACGCCGTGCAAGCTGCCGCGCATCCGCTCCAGCTGCAGTCGTGCCGGCGCGCTGCCGCTCAGGTCGGCATACTCGAAACTCGCATCCTGCAAGGTGAGCGCATCTATACGCACATCGGTAGATGGGGACGATGACTTCGGCGCTGGCGGGGCAGCAGCAGAGGGCGGACTGGTCAACGCATCGAAATTGCTATGGCCGCCCGCGCTGCGGCTGTAGTGCAAGCTGGCGCGATCAAGGGCGATGGCGGTGAACTGGTAACGCGAGAGCAAGGGCTCGACATCCTTGAGCGCTGCCGTGCCGTGGCCCAATTCGAGCAGTGGCGTGTTGTCGTGATTGGCCAGTTTGAAATCGTCGACAATCAGTTGACCATCGAGGCGTAGTTGCGGGGTCGGTTCCGCGGCCACGAAACGCAATTGCAGTGCGCCAGACAGTTGCCCGCTCGGGATCGCGATCGGCAACGCCACCGGCGCATAGGCGAGATAGCGCGGCAGATCCAGGCGATCGAGCTTGAAGTTGACGGTCGACTCACGGCTGCTGGCAAAAGGCTTGGTTTCGCCTTCGATATGTATCGGGCTGCCGTCCACGCGCATGGCTAGCAATGGCTTGACGAAGACGTCGGTCTTGCTCGGCAGGTTGGCGATGAAGGGGATGCCAAGCTCAAGCTGCTCAACGTGATGGCTTGCATTGAGCACGCTATCGTCAAAGCGGATATCACCGTTGTGTACGCTGATATTGGAGATCGAAAAGCGGGTGGGCGAGGATGGTGGGTCGCCTGGCTTGGCGGCGAAGCGTTCAATCAGGTCGGAGAAGTTGAACTGCTGCGGCGCGCTGCGCGTGATATGCAGCTGCGGATGTTGCAATGCCAGCTCATCGAGCACCGGCGCGAGGCGAAACAGTGAGCCCCATGACGCATTGACGGTGACGTGGTCGACATCCACGAATGGCGATTTGCCATCGCGCTCGCCGATATGCAGCTGATCCAGATCCAGCTTGAGGGTGTAGGGGTTCAGATGCACCGCACCCAGCGTCACGGGTCGTCCAAGCATGGCGCCAACACGGGTTTCCAGCTGCCCCTTCAGTATCGGTGGCGCGGCAAAGAAGCCGAGCAGGCCGAAGATCACCAGCACCACGGCCAAGATCAGCAGGGTTTTGCGCAGACGATGCGAGCGATAAAGGGCGATGGTGCCCTGACGCAGCGCAGCGGGGTCAGGCATGCGTGGGAGCTTTCGAGTGGTCATGCAGGCCAGGCCCCATAGATCGCGATGTGCTGATCATAGCCCTGGTGACGTTTAGATGTTGTCGGTTTGCCGGCGAATTTGCATCGTTAGTTGGGATGCGTTTGGTCAAGGCTTGGACCATGTGAGTCTGGGCAGCGCTTGCTGCAGCCGCGATGCTTTCTTGCGCAGGCGTCAATCGTTAGGTGCCGTGCTATAGAATTCTGTCAGTGCATCGTCCAGGGAAGGCGCCTCATGGAAAAACAGCCACATATCCATTGCCCGCAATGTGCGTGGGAGCCCAAGGCCGACAGCCGCTGGTACTGCGGCCCAGGCGAGCCGGGCTCAGGTTGCGGCACCTCATGGAATACGTTCTGGACCGCCGGCTGCTGCCCCGGCTGCGGGCATTTCTGGACATGGACGCATTGCTTGTCGTGCAAGCAGCGCTCGCTGCACCACGATTGGTATCACTACCCTGACGATAGCCAGGACGACGCGGCCCGCGATCAGGCGAAAGAGCAGGTATTGAACGAAACGGCCTGAGCGGTAGCCTGGTCATATCGGCTCGACACAGAGCAGAGGCTTGCTGTCAGCTCACGGGTGACGTCATGCCGACGTCACCCGCGTAATGCGCTTACCAGGAGCAAACCACCTTGCCACAGCTGCCGGCGTCCATCAGGTCGAAGCCCTTCTGGAAGTCGTCGATGGTGATCTGATGGGTGAGGACCTTTTGCAGCGGGAATCCGGTCAACACCATCTGCGTCATCTTGTACCAGGTCTCGTACATGCGGCGGCCGTAGATGCCTTGCAGGGTGAGGCCTTTGAAAATCACTTTGTCCCAGTCGATACCCGCGCCACGGGGCATGATGCCGAGCATGGCGATCTTGCCGCCGTGATACATGCATTCGAGCATGTCGTTGAAGGCGCGTGGGTTACCGCTCATCTCCAGGCCGACATCGAAGCCTTCGATATGCAGTTCCTTGACGGTATCGGCCAGCGATTGCTTGGAGACATTCACCACGCGCGTAGCGCCCATGTCGGCAGCAAGCTTCAAGCGGTAATCGTTGACATCGGTGACCACGACATTGCGCGCGCCGACATGCTTGGCGATGCCTGCGGCGATGATGCCGATGGGGCCTGCTCCGGTAATCAGCACGTCTTCGCCGATCAGGTCGAACTCCAGCGCGCAGTGCGCGGCATTGCCATAGGGATCGAAGAATGCGGCCAGCTCAGAAGGGATCTGGTCGGGGATCGGCCACAGATTCGAGGCCGGCATGGTCATGTACTCGGCGACTGCGCCGTTGCGATTCACGCCGATGCCTATTGTGTTCGGGCACAGGTGCTGGCGGCCGGCACGGCAGTTGCGGCAATGACCGCAAACGATGTGGCCCTCAGCAGAAACACGGTCGCCAATTTTATAGCCGGTGACGCCGGGGCCGATTTCAGCGATGCGGCCGACGAATTCGTGGCCGATGGTGAGGCCGGGCTTGATCGTGCGCTGACTCCACTCATCCCACTTGTAGATGTGCAGGTCGGTGCCGCAAATCGCGGTTTTTTCCATTTTGATCAGCACTTCGTTAGGGCCAACCTGCGGCACAGGTACTTGTTCCATCCAAATACCCTGCTCGGGATTGCGCTTGACCAGGGCTTTCATCATCTGCTGCATGTGGGAATCCAGGTTGGCCCACGGTGTGGGCAGATAGGGCGGTAAGGGGGAGGGGCCGAAACAAGTGGGCAATTATAGGACGGCATCCCCATGGACCGCTTTCGTGCAGTGCAGCGTTGCCGTCAGCGCGGCAACAAACTATGGTCGCAAGTTTGTGCGATCACCATAAAGGCAGCTCGATGCGATTGAAAACTCCGACATTCTGGACGGCATGGTCGGCCGCCGTGGCCATGGCGTGCGCCAGCACGGCGCAGGCCGACGAAGGCATGTGGATGCCCGCGCAATTGCCGGCCATCGGCAAGCCGCTACGTGCGATGGGTTATCTGGGCAACCCCGTCGACCTGGCTGACCTGACCAAGCCGCCGTTGAGCGCGGTGGTGAAAGTGGGCGGCGCCACTGGGGCCTTTGTCAGTGACGAGGGCTTGGTGCTCACCAATCATCATGTCGCCTTCGGCGTGATTCAGTACAACAGTAACGTCCAGCGCGACTTGATCGAAAACGGTTATGTCGCTGCGGATCGCTCGCAGGAGCTACCGGCAAATCCTGACTTCCGCCTGCGTGTCACTACCGGCTTCGACAAGGTGACCGAGCAAGTGCTGGCTGATACGCAGGGCAAAACCGGTCGCGCCTTCTACGATGCGGTCGATGTGGCAAGCAAACACCTGGTTGCCGCTTGCGAACGCGAGCCAGGTATGCGCTGCAGCGTGGTCAATATGTTTTACGGCAGTGACTACTACCTGGTGAAGCAGCTAGAGCTTCGCGATGTGCGTCTGGTCTATGCGCCGCCGCGTGCCATCGGCAATTACGGCGATGAAGTCGATAACTTTGTCTGGCCGCGGCACAGTGGCGACTTCACCGTATTGCGCGCGTATGTCGGGCCCGATGGCAAGCCGGCCAGTTATGCCAAAGAGAACCAACCTTATCGACCGCCCGCCCATCTGCAGGTGGCCAGTGAAGGCGTCAAGGAGGGCGACTTCGTGATGTTGGCGGGCTATCCCGGTGTGACTTACCGTCATCGCAGCGCGGCCGAATTCGCCGATCAGATCGAGTGGCGTTTGCCGACGACGGTCACCGTGCTCAAACAGTTGCAGGGCGTCATCGAGACGGCGGGCGAGAACCATCACGACGCCAGCATTCACTATGCCGCACAGTTGCAGTCCTTGAAAAACAGTATCAAGCGCTTCAGTGGCGAGTTGGAAGGTTTGCAGCGCAGCGACGCTGTCAGCACGCGGAGTGAAGACGAGACCGCTATGTTGGCGTGGCTGTCCAGGCAGCCGGATAGCGCACACGAGCAGGCGGATATTGCGCAGGCCGGCAAACTTATCGCCGCCGGCAAAGACCTGCGTGACCGTGATCTATTGCTAGGCTTGATCCACACGCAAAGCCAGCTGATGCGCGCCGCATGGACGATTGAGCGTCTCGACATCGAGCGCGCTAAACCGGATGCCGACCGCGAGACGGGTTATCAGCAGCGCGACGAAGAGTTGCTGGCAAGTCAGTTGCGTCAGGTTAGCCGCCGCTATGATCCTGCGGTGGAAAAAACCTTGCTGACGGCGTTGCTGACCCGTTATCAGCAACTGCCGGCGGCACAGCATATGGCCGAGTTCGATGAGGTCTTTGGGCGCACACCCGCGGAGCTGGCGCGTGCGTTGGATAATCTGTATGCGGCCACCCGGTTGGCTGATGAGGCCGAGCGCCTGCGTCTGTTCAAGGCCAGCGCCGAAACCTTGCATGCCTCGGACGATGCCTTGCTGGTCGCTGCCCGCAAGCTGCAACCGGCCTTGTTACGGATGGAAGATCAGCGAAAAGAGCGAGAGGGCGACTTACTGCGCTTGCGCCCGGCCTATATGAAGGCGTTGATTGCCTACCGTCAGGCCCATGATCGCGCCGTTTATCCCGATGCCAACTCAACCCTGCGCGTCAGTTATGGCAAGGTCACGCCACTGCTTGTCCGCGATGCGGTGACTTACGGGCCGTTGACCAGCGTCGGCGGTATCGTTGAGAAGAACACCGGCAAGCCGCCGTTCGATGCACCCAAGCCTTTGCTTGCCGCGATACGCAAAGGCGATTTCGGGCGATATCTCGACCCTGCAACGAAAAGCATGCCAGTCAATTTTCTCAGCAATCTAGATACCACCGGCGGCAATTCCGGCTCGCCGGTATTGAATGC
>NZ_JAPDPE010000139.1 GCF_026283955.1 Dyella silvatica
GCATTAACCATTCGCGCCGTTGGCGACGGGCGGTACATCGTTGGAGGGGCTTGGCATGGTTGCCGGTGTGTTGGAGGTATTACCGTCGGGCGGGGTAATGATCGGCGCGCTGTCCATCTGCAGGCTGCCATTGAGTGGGTGAGCTACGCCATCCTGGAATTTTGCCCAGACCATGACCCGGCGTACCCGGCCGAACTGGTCGGCGGTGAGCTGGCCGGTGGCGCCGGGCAGGTAGCTGCCAGGATGCTCGTGCAACCAATCGACATAGGGCACCAAGTTCCATGCGTCCATGCCGAAGGCGAACAGTCGCGCCGACATGCCGCGCGCGGCAGGCAGCTGATTGGCGACGTCCTCGTGGTTGGGCAAGCCAGGCTGGGCGTTGAACAGCCAGGGGGAGTCGCAGAATTCCACCCCATCGAGATCGCGATTGGCACCGGCATCGTCGACGCCGGCATAGATATGCGAGGTGGCGAAGACGGGTAGGTTCACGCGGGCAAGTTTCAGCTGTGGCAACAGCAGGCGTGCTTGTTGCGGACGCATGCTGATGAAGATGCCGGCATCACTGCTTGCATCGGCGGCGTTGAGGCCGCTGATGGTGTTGGCGAAGTTGACGCTGTTGCTGCTCAGCGTGCCCATGCCGGCAACGCTGCCACCGCGTGCTTCCAGCTCAGCCTTGAATGCATTAGCGGCGCGCTGGGCGTAATCCTCGTTGGAGACAATCACGTAAGCACTGTGAATACCGCGCTCGATCATGTGGTCGGCGGATTGTGCACCCTCGGTTTCTGGCAACAGGCCAAACTCGCTGACGCCGCTGCTTGGCAGGCTTTTGTCGTCGGGATGGTTTAAGGCCAGCAGTGGCACGGGCAAGGGATTCATGCCGAACAGGGCGGATACTTCGCCGCGAGTCAGCGGGCCGACCACCAGTTGTGCGCCATCGTCGACCGCTTGTTGATAGGCCTTGATCGCGCTGGCCGGTGTGCCGCCGCTGTCGTATACGCGTACGGGCGGGCGCGGGGCGTGATTGCGCGAGGCGTCGGCATAAGCGGCGAAGAAGCCTTCGCTAATGGCTGCGCCGGCGGCTGCATAGTTGCCGCTGCTGGGCAGTAGCAGGGCAATCTTGCCGGGCATCTTGTAGCCCTCGCGCACATTCGCGTCGGATCCTGGCTGCAGGGTGCCGACCTGCTGTTCCAGCGTCGGTTGTGGCCGTGCCACGGCGACGCCGAGCTGGGTCAGCGCCTCGTCGATCCACGGCAGCATGCGATCGCTGGGCTGCATGGCGGCGGCGCGCTGTTTCAGTGGTGCGACGCCAAGCTTATTGAGCAGGGCAAGAATCTGCTTGCGGTTTTGCGCGTGGTCGAGGCCGCTCAGTTGAGCGTCCATTTCTACCCGGCTGCGGGCGGCGCCCCAGAAGTCGCCGCTGCCTTCCATCGCGCGAGCGCGCAATTCCAGTAGCCGCAATTGCAGCGGTGCCGGCACGGGTACATTCGGTTGCGTGGTGAGTTGCAGGGCGTGTGCGGCGTCGTGCTGATTCAACGCGACTTCCGCCTGCAGCAGGTCGAGTCGCACCGGTTCGTCGCGATCGAGTTGCTTGCGTTTGATCTCGGCCAACAAGGGCATGGCGCGATCCAGTGCGCCTTCCTGGCGGTAAGCCTCGGCAGCGAGCAGTAGATAGTGGTCGCGACGGGCTGGCGCTTGTTGTGCCAGGGTCAGATACGCCTGCGCGGCCTGATCGAACTGGCCTTGTTTGGCCATGGCGTCGGCATTGAGCGCGGAGGCAGTCTCGGCGGGTGAGCGCTGTACAGCGGCAGGGGGTATGCAGCCGGTCAATGCGAATGAAATCAACAGGCCGATAGCTGCGGCGCGATAAAAGCGCATAAGACGGGGTCCCTAGGTCATTACCGACGTTATCGTTACCGGCATGCCGGCAATTGCGCGATCATAGCCGATCGCACCGCTACCTCTGCGGCATACGGGTTCTCACATGTCTTCTATTCAGCCAGGCTGCCTATGGGTGGTTGCCACCCCTATCGGCCATCGCGATGATTTTTCTGCGCGTGCCATTGAAACCCTGCGCAACGTGGCGGTGATCGCCGCCGAGGACACCCGGCACAGTCGGCCGCTGTTGCTTCATTACAACATCGCTACGCCGTTGATGGCCTTGCATGAGCACAATGAGCGGGATGCCGTCGATGCCATTGTGCGGCGTTTGCTGGGTGGCGAATCCGTGGCGCTGATCTCGGATGCGGGCACCCCATTGATCAGCGATCCGGGCTTTCGCTTAGTGCGTGCTGCGCGTGCTGCGCATATTCGATGCGTGCCGGTGCCTGGCGCCTGTGCGGCGATCGCGGCGCTTTCCGTGGCTGGCTTGCCCAGCGATCGTTTTGTCTTTGAAGGGTTCTTGCCGCCCAAGGCGGCTGCACGGCGCAGCCGGTTGCAGGAGCTTGCTGGCGATGCGCGCACCTTGATCTTCTATGAGTCTTCGCATCGCGTCGCCGACAGCCTGGCGGATATGCGCGATATTTTCGGCGCGGAGCGCGAGGCCGTCTTGGCGCGCGAATTGACCAAGCTATTCGAGACCGTATTAAGTGAGTCACTGGCTGAGCTTGCCGCGCGTGTGGTTGCCGATACCGATCAGCAGCGTGGCGAGCATGTGATCCTGGTTGCGGGGCGCGGCGATGAGGTCGATGAGCGTCTGGCCGAAGGTCAGCGCATTTTCGCCATCCTGCGTGAGGAGCTGCCCCCGGCGAAAGCCGCCAAGCTGGCCGCATCGATTAGCGGAGCCCCGCGAAAGGCGTTGTACGGAAGTGGTGAGTAAGGGGCTGGCGTGAGCGGGTGGACGAGCTTGGCGATTGAGCGTGTTCTTGCCTCGCCACTTGCGCTTTGGCTTTTGCTCTTTAGGCTTTTCCCCGTTCCCCGTTCCCCGTTCCCCGTTCCCCGTTCCCCGTTCCCCGTTCCCCGTTCCTATCGCCTACAATGACTGGCGGAGTCGGCCGGACAGTCGCGTCGCGCGTAAGCGCATCGAGGAAAGTCCGGGCTCCATAGGGCAGAGTGCCAGGTAACGCCTGGGCAGTGCGAGCTGACGGCCAGTGCAACAGAAAGCAAACCGCCGAACGGCATCTTCGGGTGTGCGTGGTAAGGGTGAAACGGTGCGGTAAGAGCGCACCGCGCGCGGGGATAACGTCGCGTGGCACGGTAAACCCCACTCGGAGCAAGACCAAATAGGGGGACGATAACGCGGCCCGCGTTGTTCCCGGGTAGGTTGCTGGAGCCTGGCGGTGACGCCAGGCCGAGAGGAATGACTGTCGCGTCGCAAGACGTACAGAACCCGGCTTATAGGCCGGCTCCGCCCTCTTCATGAAAACCTCCACCGACGCGGCGCTGGCCGTGGCGGTGGAGGTTTGTGGAGGTCTGCTCAAGAGGTGCGCCTGAGTATGGATCGGTACATGTAAGGCATCGTCCAGGGTAGGCGGATCAGCCTGATCGCGAGTGCTTTTAATGAGGCGTGTTTTCACAAAAAATCCTCATCATTCAAACACCTTGAGTAGCTTTCTGAGAAACCCCTGGAAATACTGCCACACCTTCGCCTTTCTCATTGATTCACAAGCAAAATTCCCTTGACAGTCTCAGGGGGCGAGACTATCGTGGGCTCCGGTGTGAAATCGTGGGATTTCGTGGAGTCATAGGGTCGTGTTTCAAGGCGAAACCGCCATCACTGTTGACGATAAAGGGCGCCTCGCTATCCCGACTGCATACCGGGAGCTGGTGGCCGGCGCTTGCGCCAATCGTCTGGTGATTACCTACAACCCCTTCGAGTCGGGCTGCCTTTGGCTGTTTCCGCAAGCGGAGTGGGAGCGGGTACGCGACCAAGTGAATGCCTTGCCCAGCGTCAAGGCGGTGCATCGCGCGCTGCAAATGAAGCTGGTCGGTGCAGCGGCGATGGTTGAGCCCGATAGCGCGGCGCGAATCTTGTTATCGGCCAGCCAGCGTGCTGCGGCCGGTATCGAGAAGAAGGCCGTGCTACTGGGGATGGGCAGCAAGTTCGAGCTTTGGAGCGAGCAAGCCCACTTGGCCAAGATCCGCCAGACCATTGGTGAAGACGAAATCAGCGACGACATGGCGGACCTGCGTCTGTAACAACGGATGAAGCAGTGCAGGGAACGCTGAAGCGGCAGGTGGGACGCATAACAAGAACAATGGAGCGGGAGTGCGGCATGGCCGAGCAGCAGTTGCGGCATATCCCGGTAATGCTGGGTGAAGCAGTGGAGGGACTCGCCGTGCGGGCAGGCGGGCGTTATCTCGATGGCACGTTTGGACGCGGCGGTCACGCTCGCGCCGTGCTTTCGCGCCTGGGCCCGGATGGTCGCCTGCTCTTGATGGATCGCGATCCGCAGGCGATCGCCGCCGCGCAGCTTGAGTTTGCCGTTGATCCGCGGGTGTCTATCCGCCATGCAAACTTTTCCTCGCTGGCCGAATGGGACGAGACCGCTGGCGGCCTCGACGGCGTGCTACTCGATCTCGGCGTCTCCTCACCCCAGCTCGATGAAGCCGCTCGCGGCTTTAGTTTTATGGCCGATGCGCCGTTGGACATGCCGACGAGCGCGACATTGCCGACGTGTTGTGGACCTACGGCGAAGAGCGCTTCAGCCGCAAAATTGCCCGCTTCATCGTCGAGCGTCGCAGCGAGACCCCGATCACCCGTACAGGTGAGCTGGCCGCGCTGATCGAGCGTGCGGTCGGCCGCCGTGAGCCGGGCAAGCATCCCGCCACGCGCAGCTTCCAGGCGTTGCGTATTCGTGTGAACGGCGAGCTGGATGCGTTGCAGCAAGGGCTGAACGCCGCGCTTGACCGCCTCCAGGTCGGTGGCCGGCTATCCATCATCAGTTTCCATTCGCTGGAAGATCGCGCGGTAAAGCTGTTTATCCGCGATCACTCCGGCCGTGTGCAAGGCAGCCGCCGCGGTCCGCCGCAGGTGGCGCCGCCGGCTCGGCTGGCAGCGATAGGCAAGGCGCAGTTTCCCTCGGACGCCGAGCTTGCGGTGAATCCGCGCTCGCGTTCGGCGGTGCTGCGCGTGGCGGAGAAATTATCGTGAGGGTGCTCGGCGCCACCTTTCTATTGCTACTGCTCGGCGCCGTACTGATCAGTGCGATCGGCGTGGTGTGGACGCGCCATGAGAGCCGCGTGCTGTTTGTCGAGTTGACCCGGCTGCAGAACCAGCGTGACGAGTTGAACATTGAATATGGCCGGCTCGAACTCGAGCAGGCCACCTGGGCTGAGCCGCGTCGGGTGGACAGCGAGGCGCGGCAGAAAATCGGCATGGTCAATCCGCGGCCGCAAGATATCCAGTTGGTGGGCCGATGAGCTGGCGCGATCGCACTCGGCCTGTGCAAGGCGGATCAAACCAGGGCCGCCGTCGGGCAGGCCCGGTCGCCAGCACGCGCAAGCGCATGGTGCTGGTGGTTGGCGTGCTTGGCCTGGCGTCGCTGGGGTTGGTGGCGCGCGCTTTCGACCTGCAGGTGGTGCGCAAACAGTTTTATCAGAATCAGGGCGATGCGCGCTTTTTGCGCGAAATGCCGATTGCGGTATCGCGCGGCACCATCTTCGATCGCAATGGCGAGCCGCTGGCGGTATCGACGCCGGTGGTTTCCATTTGGGCGAATCCTTCTGAGGTGCTGCAAAGCGAGGATCGCATCCCGCAGCTGGCCAAGGCGCTGGGCGCCAATCCTGAGGAAATCAAGCAATACCTGATGCAGCGCTCAGAGCGGGAGTTCGCCTATCTGCGTCGGCAAATGAATCCGGACGCGGCGCAGGTGGTGCTGGATCTGGGGATCCCCGGGGTTAATGGTCAGCGCGAATATCGTCGCTACTATCCGTCGGGCGAGGTGACCTCGCATATCCTCGGCTTTACCAATATCGACGACCACGGCCAGGAAGGCCTGGAGCTGGCTTTCGACGAATGGCTGGCCGGCAAGCCGGGCGCCAAGCGGGTGATTCGCGACCGCATGGGGCACGTGGTGGAGGACGTCGAGCAGGTGCGTGCGCCGCAGCCGGGGCGCAACCTGACGCTAAGCATCGACCGCCGTATTCAATTCCTTGCTTATAACGAACTGAAAAGCACGCTGGAGAAATCGCAGGCCGATTCCGGCTCCATGGTGATCATCGACGTGACCAGCGGCGAAATCCTCGCCATGGTCAACCTGCCGACCTATAACCCGAACGCGTTGCACGGCAGCCAGGCGTCGGATCGCCGTAACCGCGCGATGACCGACGTGATCGAGCCGGGCTCTACGATCAAGCCGATTTTGATGGCGGCAGCGTTGTCCAGCGGCAAATACACACCAAGCAGCCCGATGATCGATACCACCGGCGGCCATTGGTTTTACTACGGTAAGGACATCCGCGACACGCATAACTGGGGCGTGCTGAGCCCGACCGGCGTGATCACCAAATCCAGCAACGTCGGCGCAGCGCACATCGCGGTGCAGCTCGATACCGCCTTGATGTACGACACCTACCGCGCGTTTGGCCTGGGCAGCAGCACTGGCAGCGGGTTCCCCGGTGAATCGGCTGGCCTGCTGAAGGTCGGCCGTGACTGGCGCCCGATCGAGAAGGCGATTCTCGGTTATGGCTACGGGCTCAACGTAACCGTGCTGCAGCTGGCCAATGCCTATGCGACGATTGCCGATGGCGGCGTCATGCATACGCCTACCTTCGTCAAGGGAGCCGGCAATGACGCCAAGGCGATCATCGCGCCGGAGATTGCCGCGCAGTTGATCGGCATGCTGGAAACCACCACCCAGCCCGGCGGCACCGCGGCCCCCTACGCCTGGATCGCCAATTACGCCGTGGCCGGCAAGACCGGTACCGCACATAAGGCGACTCTCGGCGGCTACTCCAAGAGTAATTACGGTGCGGCGTTTGCCGGCATGGTGCCAGCTACCCGTCCGCGGCTGGCGGCTGCGGTGGTGATCGATAATCCGAAGAAAGGCAGCTACTACGGCGGCCTGGTGTCTGGCCCGGTTTTCGCCAAGGTCATGGAAGGCGCATTGCGGCTGCTCGATATTCCGCCCGACAACATCGGCCGCTGGTATGTCGGTGGTCCGCTGCGAGAGCAGAACGGGCTGATCGGCAACACGCCACCGGAAGCACCGAATATCGAGGAAGCACCCGGCGACGAGGCGACACCATGAACGGTCAGCGCCTCCACTCACAGCCGCTGGCACCGCTGCTTCAAGGTATCGCCGATGCTTCTGCAGCCGGCGATTTACTCGTTTCAGGGCTTGCCTTGGATTCGCGCCAGGTACGCGAGGGCGATGCTTTCTTTGCGTTGCGCGGCACCCGTGGGCATGGCATCGAGTTCGCCGCCAGTGCGGTGCAGCGCGGTGCGCGCGTGGTGCTGGCCGAAGCGCCGCCAGAGCCTTCGGCCGCCTCCGCGCTGGCGGTTCCGCTGCTGTGGATCGATGGCTTGCATGCCCAGGTCGGTGAAATTGCCTCGCGCTTTTTTGGCCGCCCCTCCGAAGCGATGCAGATGCTTGGCATCACCGGCACCAACGGCAAGACCTCCACGGTGCAGCTGCTGGCCCAGGCGCTGGAATACCTCGGTCATCGCGCGGCCAGCATCGGTACTCTTGGCGCTGGCCTGCACGGCCAACTGCACGAAGGTGAGCGCACCACGCCGGATGCGATCCACGTACATGCGTCGTTGGCGAGGTTCCGCGAACAAGGTGCCAGCCATGTCGCCATGGAAGTGTCCTCGCATGCGCTGGAGCAGGGGCGCGTTGGCGCCGTAGCGTTTGATGTGGTGGCCTTTACCAATCTCACCCGCGATCACCTCGATTATCACGGCAGCATGGAGGCCTACGGCGAAGCCAAGGCCAAATTGTTCGCCTGGCCAGGGCTGCGCGCCGCCGTCCTCAATGTCGACGATGCCTTTGGCCGCGAGCTGGTCAATCGTTGGCCAAGCGCGCTGCGAGTGAGTGCGGCTGGACAGGCCGAAGCCGATATCGCAGCCAGCGACATCGTGACCTCGGCGCAAGGTTTGGCATTCACCATGCGCACGCCGTGGGGTACGCAAGCACTGCAAAGTCGCCTGCTCGGCCGCTTCAATGTGGACAACCTGCTTACCGTGGTGGCCTGTCTGGGGGCGCTGGGTGAGTCCTTCGTCAACATCGTTGGCGCGGTGGAATCCCTGCAGCCGATCAATGGCCGCATGAATCGCCTGGGCGGTTTGCATGGCTTGCCGCTGGTGGTGGTCGACTACGCGCATACGCCGGATGCCCTGGAGCAGGCGTTGAATGCATTGCGCGCGCACTGCGCCGGGCAGTTGATCTGCGTCTTTGGCTGCGGCGGCGAGCGCGATGCCGGCAAGCGTCCACAAATGGGCGCGATCGCCGAGCGTCTGGCCGATGTCGCCATCGTCACCGATGACAATCCGCGCGGCGAAGACGGTGACGCGATCGTGGCGCAGATCATGGGCGGATTCAGCCACCCTGAGGCTGCTGCTGTTGAGCGCGATCGCGAGGCGGCCATTCATCGCGCCTTGAAGCTCGCCGGTGTTGGCGATGTCGTGCTGATTGCCGGCAAGGGCCACGAAACTTACCAAGAAAGCGCCGCTGGCAAGCGGCCGTTCGACGATCTGGCGGTCGCGCAGGCGGCCTTGGATCAGCGCATATGGGAGCAGCACGCATGATGCGCTTAGCAATGATTGCCTTATGGACCCGCGGGCAATTGTATGGTGCCGATGCCGACGTGGCTGGGGTGTGTATCGACACGCGCCAACTCAAGCCGGGTGACTTGTTTGTCGCGATCAAGGGCGAACGGGTCGATGGTCATGACTATGTGGCGCAGGCCGCCGCCCAGGGCGCGATTGCCGCGCTGGTCACCCGCAAGCTCGATGCGCCGATTGCCCAGATCAAGGTGGAAGACACCCAGTTGGCGCTGGGCGATCTGGCCAGTGCCGTGCGCGCGCAAAGCGACGTGCGAGTGGTGGGCATCACTGGCTCCAATGGCAAGACCACGGTAAAAACGCTGGCTGCGGCGATTCTGTCGCGGCATGGCCGCACCCATGTCAACGCCGGTAACTACAACAACGAACTGGGCTTGCCGCTGACCCTGCTGGCCATGCCGGAGGGCACGCAATTCGCGGTGCTGGAAATGGGCGCCGGCAAGCCGGGCGATATCGCCTATCTCGCTGCCATCGCACGGCCCGATGTCGGTCTCGTCAACACCATCGCCCCGGCGCATCTTGAGCGGATGGGCAGTGTCGAGGGCGTCGCCGAGACCAAGGGCGCGCTGTATCAGGCGCTGCCCGTCGATGGTGTGGCCATCATCAATGCCGATGATGCCTTCGCCAGCTTTTTCAGCGGACTCGCCAATGCGCGTACACAACTGCGCTTTGGCCTGGATCACAAGGCAGATATTGGTGCGGATATTTTGGAACAGCGCGTGGACGGTTCGCGTTTCGTGCTGAGTACGCCGCAGGGCGATGCCGAAGTGGCCTTGCCGCTGGCGGGGCGTCACAACATCGCCAATGCGCTGGCGGCAACCGCCATTGCGCTGGCGCTGGAGGTGCCACTGGAGACCATCGTCGCGGGTCTGGAGGAGGCTAGCGGTGTGAAGGGTCGCTTGCAGTGCGAGGCGATGGCCGGCGGCTGGACCTTGATCGACGACAGCTATAACGCCAATCCTGGCTCGGTCGGCGCCGCTATCGATACGTTGGCCTTGGCGCTCGGCGAGCGCTGGCTGGTCCTCGGTGACATGGCTGAGCTCGGTGCCGGTGCGCGTGCCTTGCATGCGGACATCGGCGCGCTGGCGCGTCAACGCGGTATCGACAAGCTGTTTGCGGTGGGGCCGCTTAGTGCGGCAGCCGTCGAGGCGTTTGGTGCGCAGGGCGAACATCACAGCGATCAAGCGGCCTTGACCGCTTCGGTCAGAAAGCAGTTGCATGGTGGCGTGACTTGCCTGGTCAAGGGGTCGCGCTCAGCCGGCATGGAGCGGGTCGTCGCTTCACTCCGCGAGCCTGTGTCAGCGCCAGGCAACCACGCTAAGCCAACAGGAGGTGCCTCCGATGCTGCTTGAATTGGCGGACTGGATGGCTCGGCACTTCACCGCCCTGCATCTATTTCAGTACATCACCTTCCGCACCATCATGGCGGCGCTCACCTCGTTGTCGATGTCGCTGCTGTTTGGCCCGTGGCTGATTCGCAAATTGGCCGAATTAAAAGCCGGGCAGGTGGTGCGTCATGACGGCCCGAAGACGCATTTGTCCAAGGCCGGCACGCCGACCATGGGCGGTGTGATGATTCTGCTCGCGGTGACGATCTCCACCCTGCTGTGGACCGATCTACACAACCGCTATGTATGGATCGTGCTGGCGGTGCTGTTGAGCTTCGGTGCGGTCGGTTTCTATGACGACTATAAGAAGCTGGTACTTAAAGACAGCCGTGGCCTGGCCAGTCGCTGGAAGTATTTCTGGCAGTCGGTATTCGGCCTGGGGGCGGCGCTGTTTCTGTATTACTCCGCGCCGCAGGCTGTGAACCTGCAGCCGGTGGTTGAAACCGCCTTATACGTGCCGTTGTTCAAGCAGGTCGCGTTGCCGATGGGCTTGTTCTTCGTGGTGGTCGCCTATTTCATCGTGGTCGGCTTTTCCAACGCGGTAAACCTCACCGATGGCCTGGATGGCCTGGCCATCATGCCTTCGATCCTGGTCTCCGGCGCCCTGGGCGTGTTCGCCTATCTGGCCGGCCATGCCGAATTCTCCAAGCACTTGCTGATACCGGCGATTCCCGGCGCCGGTGAGATGGCGGTGTTCTGTGCGGCGTTGTCCGGCGCGGGGCTCGGCTTCTTATGGTTCAACACGTACCCGGCGCAGGTCTTCATGGGCGACGTCGGCGCGCTGGCCATTGGTGCCGCGCTCGGTTGTGTCGCGGTGATCGTGCGGCAGGAGATCGTGCTGCTGATCATGGGTGGTGTGTTTGTAATGGAGACCGCCTCGGTGATGTTGCAGGTGGCGAGCTTCAAGCTCACCGGCAAGCGCATTTTCCGCATGGCGCCGATCCATCATCACTTCGAGCTCAAGGGCTGGCCGGAGCCGCGGGTGATCGTGCGCTTCTGGATCATCAGCGTGGTGCTGGTGCTGGTCGGTCTCGCCACATTGAAGGTGCGCTGAGATGATTTTCGACGCCACCCAGGCAAAACGACGGCAGGGACCACGCGGCAGTTTCGATCTGCCGCTACTGGTCGCGCTGGTCGGTTTGGCCAGTATCGGGTTGGTGATGGTGGCATCGAGTTCGATTGCCGTGGCGACCAGCCAGCACGTCGGCGCGTTTTATTTTCTAAAGCGTCACATGCTGTACCTGAGCCTGGGTCTGGTGCTGGCCGGCATGGCCATGCGTACCGAAATGAAACTGCTGGAAAAATACGCCTTCCATTTGCTGATGCTGGCGGTGGTGCTGTTGATGCTGGTGTTTATTCCCGGTATCGGCATGCGCATCAACGGCGCGCGGCGTTGGCTCAATTTCCTGATCACCAGCTTCCAGCCGGTAGAGGCAGTGAAGCTGATCCTGGTGGTGTATATCGCCAGCTATCTGGTGCGCCATCGCGAGAGCGTGGAAACCACCTTCTGGGGCCTGTTCCGGCCCATCATGGTGGCCGGTGCCTTCGTGGTGCTGCTCTTGCTGCAGCCGGACTTTGGTTCGGCGACGCTGATGATTGCGGTGACCATCGGCATGATCTGGCTGGGCGGCGCGCGCCCGGTTTTCCTGGTGCTGATGGGCTTGCCGGTGGTGTTACTGCTTGGGCTGGTGGCTAAGTTCGAGCCGTATCGCATGCGTCGCCTGACCTCCTTTGTCGATCCCTGGGCCGATCCATTCAACGACGGCTTTCAGCTGACCCAGTCGCTGATGGCGATCGGTCGTGGCGAGTGGACCGGTGTCGGCCTGGGTTCGAGCGTGCTGAAACTGTCTTATTTGCCTGAGGCGCATACCGATTTCATCTTCGCGGTGATCTCCGAAGAACTGGGCCTGGCGGGCATCATGCTGGTCATTGGGCTATTCGCGCTCGCGGTAGGCCGTGGCCTTTATGTTGGGCTCAAGGGCGTCGAAATCGGCCAGCGCTTCACCGGCTATGTGGCTTTCGGGGTCTCGCTGATGCTGGGCATGCAGACGATGGTGTCGATCGGGGTAAACCTTGGCGCGCTGCCGACCAAGGGCTTGACCTTGCCGCTGATTAGCTACGGCGGCTCCTCCATCGTGCTGACGTGCGCGATGGCTGGCGTGCTGTTGCGCGCAACGTATGAAATCAACCGTGCGCTGGATGCGCGGCATATGGCCACGCGGATGCCAGCAACGGCAGTCGCAGACGCCAACAAAGCGGTCGTTGAGCCGTCCCGCGAAGCGGTGATCGCATGAGCGCCTCGATGATTAAACAGGCACCCGTGCTGATCATGGCCGGTGGTACCGGCGGGCATATTTTCCCTGGTCTTGCGGTGGCTGAAGCGCTGCGTTTGCAAGGCGTGCCGGTGGTCTGGCTGGGCGCGGTCGGCGGGATGGAGACGCGGGTGGTTCCAGCGCATGGCATCGAGTTGCTCACCGTGCCGGTCGGTGGCTTGCGCGGCAAGGGGTGGAAGACCCGTTTGCTGGCGCCGCTGATGTTGGCGCGTGCGCTGTTTGCCTCGTGGAAGGTGTTGCGCCGGATCAAGCCGCGCAGCGTGTTGTCGATGGGCGGCTATGTGGCCGGCCCTGGCGGCATCGCCGCGCGCTTCACCGGCTGCCCGTTGTTGGTCCACGAGCAGAATCGCGTGGCCGGCTATACCAATCGCAAGCTCGCCGGCTATGCCCGTCGTGTGCTGGAAGGTTTTGCCGATACCTTGCCAGGGGCCGAATGGGTGGGTAACCCGGTGCGTGCAGCGATTGCCGCGTTGTTGCCGCCGACGCAACGGATGTCCGGACGCACCAGCCCGGCCCGGTTGCTGGTGCTTGGCGGCAGCCTGGGCGCGCGGGCCTTGAATCTGTCCTTGCCGCAGGCGCTGGCGTTGTTGCCGCTCGCCCGGCGTCCCGAGGTGCTGCATCAGTGCGGTAGCCGCGGCGTGGATGAAGCTAGCGAAGCCTATGCCAAGGCCGGGGTCGAGGCACGCATCGTGCCCTTCATCGACGACATGGCGGGCAGCTATGCCTGGGCCGATCTGGCGGTGTGCCGTGCCGGCGCATTGACTGTCGCC